>JBFGZP010000278.1:0-4546 GCA_041586695.1 Thauera sp. | reverse complement strand
CGCTTTTCGTCGCCCATGCAGCTGGGGTGGCAGCCGGGCCGACGCTCAACGGCTTCGATCTGGCCAATGCGTCGATACCGGCAAGCGAGATAGAGCGCGGCGGTCCACCCCGCGACGGCATTCCCGCGATCGACGCACCCCGCTTTGTTCCCGCCGCGAGCGCGCGCGAACTCAAACCGACCGATCGCGTGCTCGGCTTGCGCCTCGAGGGCGAGGCGCGCGCCTATCCGGTGGCGATTCTGAACTGGCACGAGGTCGTCAACGACGTGCTCGGCGGCGTGCCGGTGGCGGTCACCTACTGCCCCCTGTGCGGCACCGGCGTGGCCTACAAGGCGGAAGTCGATGGCCGGCCGCTCCAATTCGGCGTGTCCGGCCTGCTCTACAACAGCGACGTCCTGCTCTACGACCGCCAGACAGAATCGCTGTGGTCGCAGATCCTCAGCCGGGCGGTGTCCGGGCCGCTACGCGATCAGGCGCTCACCATGATCGCGCTCGAGCACACCACCTGGGCGGACTGGCAAGCGCGCCACCCCGACAGCGCCGTCCTCAGCCGCGACACCGGCTTCGCCCGCGACTACGACCGCGACCCCTATCTCGCCTACCGCCTGTCCGATGCCCTGATGTTTGGCGTCTCGGCACAGAACGACGCCTATCCTGCCAAGACCTGGGTGCTCGGCGTGGAGATCGCCGGCAGGACCAAGGCCTATCCTTTCCCCGAGCTCGCGCGGCTCGATGCGCCCAGCCTCGTCGACCGCATCGGCGACGAGGACGTCCGCATCGTCTTCGATGCGGACAACCAGAGTGCGCGGGCGGAGAGACCGGACGGAGAGCCGTTGCCCACGATCATGGCCTACTGGTTCGCCTGGTACGCATTTCATCCGCAGACGGAGATCTTCCGCGCCGACGCCAAGGGCGGGGCTCCAACGGCACGCTGAAGCGACGACGACAGCCCGCCTGCTGCAGGCGTGGTGCCGACATCCACCGCAGGACGAACCGCCCGCCCCCGACGGGGTCTATTAATCTGTCACCCGTTAGGAGGACACACGATGTCACGCGTGCCCATGCTTTCGCTGCTGTGCACACTGGTGCTCCCTCTTCCCGCGATGGCGGATCCGGCCGGCACGAGCAGCATGTTCGACCATGAACTGCGGCGCCTTCACTCCGATGAAGTCGTGAGGCTGGCCGAACGCTTTGCGGGCCAGCCGGTACTGGTCGTGAATACCGCGAGCCACTGCGGCTTCACCGGCCAGTTCGAAGGTCTCGAAGCCATTCATCAGCAATACAAGGATCGCGGCCTCAAGGTCGTCGGCTTTTCGTCGGACGACTTCGACCAGGAGGACCCCGAAGAGGCGAATGCGGCCCTGGTCTGTTTCGTCAACTTCGGCGTCAGCTTCGACATGTTCGCCCCCATCCACGTGCGCGGTGCCGATGCCCATCCGCTCTTCCGCGAAATCGCGCGTCAGTCCGAAGCGCCGGCCTGGAACTTCCACAAGTACGTCGTCGACCGCAAGGGTCGCGTCATCGCCGCATTCCCCAGCCAGGTGAAGCCCGACGCGGCCGAGCTTCGCAAGGCGATCGAACAGGCCTTGTAGGCCGTCGCCACTCCGCGAGCGGTTCGCGCCACTCAGCCGATTCCGTGACGCCGCATCCAGTCGTGAAAGTCGGCATCGTCTTCACCACGCAGGCGGCCGATTTGCAGCAGCATGTTTTCCACCATCGTGTGCGCCGCGATCGCCGCCATCATCTCCAGCCTGTCCTCGGCGCCCAGCCCGAGTGCGCCGAGGCGGCGATCGATGTCGCAGAAATGGTTCGCCATCAACTGGCGCGCCCCGTCCGCATCGATGGCTAGTTGGCCGAAATCGAGCGGATCGCCGGCCTCGATCTCGGCCATCAGGGATTCGACGTGTTCGGGCAGCATGGTCTTCTCCTGGCGGTGTTCTTCCTTGCGTTTCGACATTGCAATGGCCGTCGAAGTGCCATGACATCGTCCACCCCCTATTGATTCCTGGCCACTTGCTCGGCTTCCCACCGGGCGCCGCGGCGCCGCCTCAGCCGCCTGGCGGATCGAACTGCGCCGCGGCAAGGAAGTGCTGCGCCTGTTCGTGGCTGAAGAACACCAGCCGGACCTCGGCAGGCGAAGGATCTTCGCCGAGCAGGCCCGCCAGCGTGCGCGACACGACAACGGCCGCCGCGTCGGCCGGATAGCCGAATATGCCGGTGGAGATGGCCGGGAAGGCGAGCGTGGCCAGCCCATGCTCGCGCGCGATCTCGATCGCGCGCCGGTAGCAGCTCGCCAGCAGCCTTGGTTCGTCACCGCCGTGCTGGCCATAGACCGGCCCGACGGTATGGATCACGTGGCGCGCCGGCAGGCGCCCGGCGGTGGTGATCACCGCCTCGCCTGTAGGCAGGCCCTGCGGCCAGGCATCGTGGCGAATCGCCCGGCAGGCTTCGAGGATGTCCGGCCCCCCGGCGCGGTGGATGGCGCCGTCGACGCCCCCGCCGCCGAGCAGGCTGGAATTGGCCGCGTTGACGATGGCATCCACCGCCTGCGCGGTAATGTCGCCCACATACACTCCGACGCGGCCTCCGAGGGCGCGCGCGATGACGGTTGCGGTGCTCATACGTTCCTCCCTTGGCTCCTCCTCGAATGCTAGACGAATCTGCGGCCGGCACTGCAACAACACCTCACCTGACCTAGACTGAAGGACGTCGCGCAACTCGACCACGGCGCACGGCGAAGTCTAGGGTCCACCCCACCATCACATCCCAGGAGGACGAAGCATGTTCAATGACATCCGGAGCCCATCTCGCCGCGCCCTCGGCGCCGCCCTTGGCGCGGCGCTGCTATCGCTGCCGCTCGCGGCGGGGGCCGAGACCACCATGGCGCCCCCTGAGGCTGCGCTCTACTTCATCGCACCGGCCGACGGCGCGACGGTGAAGAGCCCGGTCACGGTGCGCTTCGGCCTCAAGGGCATGGGGGTTGCCCCGGCGGGTGTGCAGGCGCCGAAGACCGGCCACCACCACCTGATCATCGATGCCCCGCTGCCGGCGCTCGACAAACCGGTGCCGGCCGACGCCCAGCATGTGCACTTCGGCGCCGGCCAGACCGAAACCACAGTGACCCTGCCGCCGGGCAAGCACGAGCTGCAATTGTTGCTCGGTGACCACATGCACATGCCGCACAGCCCACCGGTGAAATCCGAACGCATCACGATCACCGTGGAGTAGGCACGACCCGCGTCAAAACCCTTGAATTGGTCCGCCGCGTGAGTCGAGTGCCGCGTCGCCCACTCGCTCACGCCACACCTGTCCGATTGCCTGTCTCGTCGTTCGCGTCGATCGCCCCTTGCACTCGACCCGCTCGCCACGACTTCTTCACAGGATTTCAGCCCGCCTGCAGCGGCCAGAACAGCGGGATCAGCACGCTGGCGGCAACCCACACGATAAGGTTCATCGGAATGCCCAGGCGGGCGAAGTCGGCGAAGCGGTAGTTGCCGGCGCTATACACCAGGGTATTCGTCTGATAACCGATGGGGGTGGCGAAGCTGGCGCTGGCGGCGAACATCACGCCGACGACGAAGGGACGCGGATCCACTCCCAACTGCTGCGCCACGCCGATCACCACCGGCGTGAACAGCACGGCCACGGCGTTGTTGCTGATGAATTCGGTCGCGATCGACGTGATCAGTATCACCAGCGACAGCATGACCCACGGCGGCACACCGCCGCCGACCTCCACCAGCGCGTTGGCCATCATTCCGGCAAGCCCCGATTCGCGCATCGCGACGCTGATCGCCAGCATGCCGAATATGAGCACCAGGATCGGCCATTCGATCGACTTGTAAGCCTCGTCCGGGCGAATGCAGCCGGTGAGCAGGACGACCACCGCGCCGATGATCGCCAGTCCTTCGATCGGCATCACGTTGAAGGCGGCGAGCAGCATCACGCCGGCAATGGTGGCGAGCGCGACCGGCGCCCTGGCGCTGCGGTTGGTGGCTTCCTTGCCCTCGGTCAGGGCGAAGAGATCACCGTTGTCGCAGAAACGCTTGATCTGCACCGGCGTGCCTTCGACCAGCAACACATCGCCGAACTGAAGCTGGAAGTCGTCGCCGATATCCTGAATGGAGGCATTCTTGCGGTGCACCGCGATCAGGTGGATACCGTAGCGGGCAGCCAGGTCGAGGTCGCGGATCGGCCGCTGGACGTAGCGCGAAGTCTGGCCGACGATCGTCTCGACGATCACCACGTCGCGCCGTCGCAGGGTTTCGAGATCGGGGCTGTCGGCGCCGGGCGCGCTGCGGCTGCGCAGGCCGACCAGGTCGGTGCTGCGCAGGTCCAGCATCGCGCTGCTGCGGCTATGAACCACGAGGCGATCGCCGGAGTCGAGGCGCGTATCCGGCGCGGGTGCGGAAAACTCCTGCTCGCCGCGAAGAAGCTTGAGGACCTTGATCACGCCGTTGGCGAGCCGCGCCTCCTTCAGCGTCCGCCCCGCCAGACGGGAGCCTTCCGGCACGAACAGCTCGGTCATGAACAGGCGATCGCCACT
>JBFGZP010000277.1:0-4557 GCA_041586695.1 Thauera sp. | reverse complement strand
CGCGCTCGCGCCGCAGCAGGGTCTCGAGGGCGCTCGCGACCGGCTCCACCACGGTGGCGAAGGAGCCGACGTGGATCGCCTCGATGGCGGGGTCCAGGGTCGGCAAACGCTCGGGAGTGAGCAGGCGGTCGGCGGCGCCGTTGCCGTAGAAGGCGTAGCGCGGCACACCGTCGGCGGCCAGTTCGACCATGCCGAGCGTGGTCGGCGCATCGAACCCCGTCACCGTGTCGGTGCCGACGCCTTCGGCGGCGAGCACCTTGCGCAGGCGATCGCCGAGCATGTCGCGGGCGAGGCCGCCGAAGAAGGACACCGGCTGCGCAAGGCGCGCGAGGCCGATCGCCACGTTGAAGGGTGAGCCGCCGGGATGAGCTTCGAGCTGCAGGACCCGGTCGGTTTCACTGCCGATGTAGACATCGAAGAGGGCTTCGCCGCATACGAGGAACATGACTATTCGCCTGAGTGGAGTGTGTTTGTTGCGTGCTGCGCCGGACGGGGCAGTGTTCGAGCAAGTGCCTGCGCGGGAAGGACGCCAGCGCGCAAGCACTCGGGCCTCTGCGTGGCCCCGGCGGTCCGGCCTCGCGCTGCTCGAGGGATTGCGCCGGATCGCAACGGGGCCTGGATCCGATCAGCGCGGCGCCGACCAGCCCTTGTAATTGGCGACGTTGTCGCGCGTGATCAGTTCGGACGGGATCAGCACCATCGGGTTCTCCGGGCGCTTGCCGTTCATGATCTCGTGGCCGATCGTGACGGCTTGCTGCGCCATCTTCCAGGGATCCTGGCTCGCCGATGCCTCGACCATGGTATTGCTCTTGATCGCGTCCTCGATGTCGGGCGCGCCGTCCACCGAGGTGATCACGATGCCGGAGCGCTTGAGCTGGCGGGCGGCGAGATCGCTGCCGATCGCCTGCGGGTCGTTGATGGTGAACACGCCATCGAGCTTCTGGAAGCGGGTCAGGTGGCCGAGCATGACGTTCATGCCGCCTTCACGCGAACCCTTGCCGTCCTGGTCGTCGGACAGGACCTTGATGTCCGGGGCCTTGGCGAACTCGGCCTTGCAGCCGTTGACGCGGTCGATCACCGCCGACACCTGGGGTCCGTTCTGGATGATGACGTTGCCCTTGCCACCGAGCTTCTTGACGAGGTAGGCGCAGGCGATCTCGCCCGCCTGCACGTTATTGGTCTGCACTGTGGCATCGGCTCCGGCCGCCGCCACGTCGACACCGACGACGACGATGCCCGCCTTCTGCGCCTTCTTCACCGCGGGTTCGATCGCCCGCGCATCGGCGGCGTTGAGCAGGATCATGTCGACGCCGGCGGCGATGAAGTTGTCGATCTGGGTGAATTGCTTGTTGAGGTCGTAGTCGGCCGATACCGCCAGCACCTTGGCATCGGGATTGAGTTCCTTGACCTTGGCCTCGGCGCCCTTGGCGATGGTGACGAAGAAGGGGTTGCCGAGCGAGCCGACGGTGATGCCGATCGAGTTGATTTCCTTGGCCTGGACGAAACCTGCGGCGAGCGTCAGGGCCATGCCTGCGACGATTACTTTCTTCTTGAACATGCGTGTCTCCTTGCTGGTCGTTGCGGGGTCTGATTCGCCCGGTGGCCAGGAACCGGGCGAATGCGGAAGAAGTTCGTACGGACTGCTGCGGGTGTTCAGGTACGGGCGCCGGATTGGCGATAGCGGTCTAGGGCGACGGCGCCGATGATGACCAGACCCTTGATGATGTACTGCCAGATGTCCGACACGCCGACGAGGACGAGGCCGTTGGTCAGGACCGCGATGATCAGCGCCCCGATCAGGGTGCCGACGATTGTGCCCACTCCGCCGACGAAGCTGGTGCCGCCCAGGATCACTGCGGCGATCGCGTCCAGTTCGTACGACTGGCCGAGCTGCAGGCCATTGGCCGCCATCAGCCGCGACGAGGTCATCACTGCGCCCAGGCCGGACAGCAGGCCGGACATCGCATACACGAAGAGCAGGATCTTCCACACCTTGATGCCGGACAGTCGCGCCGCTTCCGGGTTGCTGCCGACCGAGTAGATGTGCAGGCCGAGCACCGTGCGGCGCAGGATGAACCACGAGGCGAGGATCACCAGCGCGGCGATGATCACCAGCCAGGGCACGCCGAGCACGCTGTCGTTGCCGATGAAGGCGAACGGCAGGTCGGGGTTGAACACCGTCTTGTCGTCGCCGATCAGGCGGGCGATGCCGCGTACCGCGGTGAGCGAGCCGAGCGTGACGATGAAGGGCGGCAGCTTGAGGAAGGCGATGAGGCCACCGTTGATCAGGCCGAAGATCAGGCCGGCGAGCAGGGCGGCGACGATGCCGAGCATGCCGATGTCCGGCACGCCGGAGACGATCAGCGCAACCACGGCGGCGGCGGCGAGGATGGAACCGACCGACAGGTCGATGCCGCCGGTCAGGATGACGAAGGTCATGCCCGCGGCCAGCACGATGTTGATTGATGCCTGCTGGGCGATGATGGAGAAGTTCTGCACGCTGAAGAAGGAGTCGGCGATAAGGCCGAAACCGATCATCAGCAGGATCAGCACGGGGAGCATGCCGACCGTTCGCATCAGGGCCTGGAAGTTCTCGCGCGGGGTCGCGGCGCCGCCGCGCAGGGTGTTTGTTGCGTCCATGGTTGTCTCCGGGGGTGGATTCGGTTTGCTGGGGTCTTTGGGGGGCCGTCAGGCGGCCTGCTTCATGGCGTCCGGGCCGGCGCCAGTGGCGAGTTCGATGATCGATTCCTGGGGGATCGGCTTGCCGGAATAACCGCCGAGTTCGCCGACGAGTTCGCCTTCACGCATCACCAGCACGCGGTCGGCTGTCCCGACGACCTCGGGCAGTTCGCTCGAGATGACGATTACACCGACGCCGCGTTTGGCGAGATCGTTGATGATTCGGTAGATCTCGGACTTGGCGCCGATATCGACGCCGCGCGTCGGTTCGTCGAGGATCAGCACCTTGGGATGGATTTCGAGCAGTCGAGACAACAGCACCTTTTGCTGGTTGCCGCCCGACAGCGCGCCGACGTTCACGTTCGCGTTCGGCACCTTGATCTCGAGCTCGCCGATCGCCGTGTTTGCGCGTTGGCGCCCTTTCTTGAGGTCGAGCACGCCGCCGGCACGGGCGTCGACCGAGCAGGCGCAGACGTTGATGTTGTCGCCTACGCTCATGTCGAGGAACAGGCCGCGGCCCTTGCGATCCTCGGTGAGGTAGGTCATGCCGGCGTTGATGGCGTCGAGCGGCGTGCGCACCTTGATGGGCACGCCCTCGATCTCGATTTCGCCGGAGATGCGCTCGTCGGCACCGAAGATCAGGCGCGCAAGCTCGGTGCGGCCTGCACCGACCAGGCCGGCGATGCCGAGGACCTCGCCGGCGTGGAGATCGAAAGCGGAGGGCTTCACGCGCTTGCCGTCGGCGACGTTGCGCACCGACAGCACCACCTTGCCGGGATCGTAGGGGGCATGTTCCTTCTTGTAGAAGCCGGAGATGTCGCGGCCCACCATCATCTTCACCAGCGCATCGGCCGAGAGTTCGCTGCGGTCGAGGGTGCCGACGTAGGTGCCGTCGCGCAGCACGCTGACGCGGTCCGAGAGCTCGTAGATTTCGGCCATGCGGTGGCTGACATAGACGATCGCCATGCCCTCGTCGCGCAGCTTGCGGATGAGGTCGAACAGGCGGTCGGTCTCGCGCGAGGACAGCGGCGTGGTCGGCTCGTCCATCACCAGGATGCGTGCCTTGGACTGCAGGGCGCGGGCGATCTCGACCAGCTGGCGTTCGGCGATCGACAGGTCACTGACTACGGTGGCCGCGGTGAAGCTCGCACCGAGGCGGGTCAGGATGTCGGCGCAGCCCGCTTCCATTTCGCGTCGTGCGACGCGCGGGCCATGGCGCAACTCGCGCCCGAGGTAGATGTTCTCCGCCACCGTGAGGCTGGGACACAGCGCCAGTTCCTGATAGATCACTGCCACGCCCAGCGCGCTCGCCGCTTGCGGGCCATCGATGGTCACCGCCTTGCCGTCGACCCGGATCTCGCCGCCCGGGTCCATCGTGTAGGCCCCGGACAGGATCTTCATCAGGGTCGACTTGCCGGCGCCGTTTTCGCCCATCAGCGAATGCACCTCACCGGGATAGAGCGTCAGCGAGACCTCGCTCAGGGCTTTGACGCCGGGGAAGGTCTTGGAGATGCCACTCATCTCCAGCACCGGCTTCAGGGTTTCTTGATCAGGCATTTTCCGTCTCCTGGGGGTTGCGGACACCGCTGCGAAGCACTTCGGAACGCGGTGAGAAGCTGTAGAACATGGGCAGGCTGGCTGCGCCGATGGCGCCGGCATCGCTGCCGAAACTGCCACGGACGATTTCCGGTGCGCCGCGCGCCTCAGGAGCGGTGGCGGCGAGTTCGCTGGCAAGCGCCTCGATCAGGCGGCCGATCAGGCCGGCATCGACGTCGGAGTCGATCACCACCACCGGGACGTCCAGCATGGACAGGGCCGAGCGCAGCGCCGGGGCAAGGGCGTCGACGCAGTCGGCAAGCCACTCGTCGACGGCCGGAT
>JBFGZP010000276.1:0-4585 GCA_041586695.1 Thauera sp. | reverse complement strand
GGGCTTCGGTCGCTTCCGCCGCCGGCATGGGGCGGGCGAGCTCGCCCGGCACCGGTGGCAGCGGCAGCACATGGTTGCAGTCCACGTTCAGCGGCACCACCGTGAATACGCAGTCGAAGGCCGCCGGATCGCAGCCCTTGAGCGTGCCGCTGTAGGCGTTCGCCGCGCCGTGCGCGCGCGCCAGCAGGGCGTTGGCGAGCAGGGTGTTGGCGCCGGAGGAGACGATCAGGTCGGGCCTGCCCGGTGGCGGCGCGATGTCGTAGACGCGCGACAGCCAGGAAGCGTTGCGGCGGATGCGCGGCAGGCACAGGCGGCCGAGCCGCTTCCACACGGTGCTGCGCACCTTCAGGTCGACGGTTTCGACCTCGAGTTCGGCGCGGGTGGCCAGCGCATCGACGATGCCCCGGCTCTGGCTCAGGTGGCCCGGTGCGCCGTCGCTCAAGAGCCAGACCTTCAGCGTCATTTCCTCCACCCCCGCTTGCCGCCGCGCAGGCGCAGCACGAAGGCGAGCCGGTTGTCCTTGCCGCTGACCTTGATGCGCTTCAGGCGCAGGGGGTCGGGCTTCGGCGCGCGCGGGTCGATGCCGTCGATGGTGGTGACCGCGGTCTCATAGCCGCACTCGCGCGCGAGCGCCACGTCCGCGTCGCCGAAGATGCCGAACGGATAGGCGAAGCTGCGCACCGGCACGGCGAAATCGGCCTCGAGCCGCGCGCGCGAGGCGATCAGCTCGCGACGCTTGTCGTCCGCCGGGCTGGTGCGCATATTGATGTGGGTGAGCGTGTGCGAGGCGATCTCGATCCGGCCGCTGGCGATCAGGTGGCGGATCTCGTCGTCGCTCAGCTTGGGCTCGCGGGCGAGCTCGCCGCTGTCGTGGTGCGCCTTCTTGGCGGTGGACCAGTCGCGGTCGTGGCGGTCGACGACCAGGTAGATGGTGGCCCTGGCGTCGTACTTCTCCAGTAGCGGCAGCGCGTTGTGCAGGTTGTCGGCGTAGCCGTCGTCGAAGGTGATGGCGACGCTCCTGGGCGGCAGCGTGTCCCAGTTGTCCCACAGTTCGCTGAGGGTGAAGAAGTGCCAGCCGTCCTGCTTCATGTGGGCGAGCTGGGCCTCGAAGCGCTCCGGCCGCACCCGCAGGCCGTTGAACTTCGCGCCTTTGCGGTGGGGGCTGACCATGTGGTACATCAGCACGCGCGGATGGCGCCAATCCACCGGGCGCCGCCACCAGGCGTAGCGGTTCGAGAACCACAAGGCGGCCAGCACGAGCGCGCCGCCGAGCCAGATCATGACGCCAGCCCCTCGTAGACTGCGAGCGTGCGCGCCTGCATGTCGGCGAGCAGGAAGCGGTCGTTGGGCAGCACCTCGGGGGCCTTGCCCTGCAGGATGTCGATGACGCGGTCGGCCGCCGCGGTCGTATCGCCCCGCGCGACCGCGCCGAAGGGAAACAGCGCGGCGAGGATCTCCGCCACGCCGCCGTGGCTGTAGCCGACCACCGGACGGCCCATCGCCAGCGGCTCGAGTACGCTGCGGCCGAAGGATTCGGGCGTGCCCGACAGGCTCAGGATGCAGTCCGAGATCGCGTAGATATCGCGCACGTCGCTGCGGTGGCCGGTGAACACGATGCGATCGCCGAGACCTTCGGCGGCGACGCGATCACGGATTTCCTGCGCGTAGGCCGGGCGCTTGGGATCCTCGCCGCCGACGATGAGGCCGACCGCGTCGACGCCGGCGGCGACGAGGCGGGCGACGATGGCGATGAAGTCGTGATGGCCCTTGAGCCGCGTGAGCCGGCCGGGCAGGGTGACGAGCAGGCGGCCCGGCGTCTGCGGATGCGCGGCGGCAAACTCGGCAAGCCAGGCTTCGGGCGGGCGGTAGTCGCGCGGGAACTCGGCCGGGTCGATGCCGCGCGGGATGGTGACGATGCGCTCGGGCGTGCAGTGCGGCCAGCGGCTCGCCGGGTAGCGGCTCTCGATGAAGCCGCGCACGGTGTCGCTGACGGCGATGACGCGCTCGCCGCGGCACATGATGGCGCTGTAGCGACTCACCGAATGCATGCCATGTACCGTGGTGACGAAGTGCGGCCGCGCGGTCGCGGGCATGCCGCGCCAGGCGAGGAAGGCCACCCAGGCGGGCAGGCGCGAACGTGCATGGATGAGGTCGAAGCCCTCGCCGGCGAGACGCTGGCGCAGTGCGCGATAACGCAGCAGGGTGGCGGGCGACTTGCGCCCGAGATCGAGGGCGATGTGGCGCGAGCCCTCGCGCTCGAGTTGTTCGACCAGGCGGCCGCCCTTGGACAGCACGACGGATTCATGCCCCCGCGCGACCAGGGCGCGGGCGATCTCCAGCGTGCCGCGCTCGACGCCGCCGCTGTCGAGCGCGGGCAGCAGCTGCAGCACCTTCAGCCGCCTCATGCCGGCCACCTCGCCAGGATGTGATCGGCGACGCGGTCGGCCTCGGCGAGGGCGGCGGCAGGGGCGGGAAGGGCGTGGGTCCGGCGCCACGTGTCGAAGGGGGTGACCAGGCCCTCCGCCTGCAGCGCCTCCACCCCGGTGCTGACGCGCGAGGCCTTGAGCCGCGGCACCGCGAGCAGGCCGGTGGCGGCGCCGGCGCTGAGGCTCTCATAGACCATGGACACGCTGTCCTCGCTCACCCAAACCTGGCCGCTGCGCGCCACCTCGTCCATCGCCCAGCCCGGCGGCGTATCGCGGAAGGGGCGCACGTCCACGCCATCCTTCACCAGGGCGAGCAGTGCCGTCTCGGTGCCCGCCGGCGTGCGACGCGAGGTGGTCAGCGTCCATTCGACGGTGGGCGAGGCCGCCAGGATGTCGCGGACCTGCGCCAGCAGCGCCGCTTCGTCCCAGCCGAAGTGCTTCGACGGCCCGCCGACCAGGAACAGGCCGCGGTCGGGCGAGCGATCCGCGCCGGCCCGGGCCGTATTGAGCACGCCGCGCGTGACGAACACCTTGTCGCCGGCCGCGGGGGCGTCGTGCTGGGGGATGACGCAGAGGTCGAAGCAGGCCAGCGGCAGGCTGGGCTTCATCAGCGCGATCACGCGTCCGCCGAATGCGCGCCGCGCGGCGAGCGCCGGCAGGTGGGTGGCGTGGCCGCAGCAGGCGATGAGCGCCGGTGCGGGCAGGCTCGCGCCCGGCGCGAAGCGCCGCGTGACCAGTCCCTTCAGCGCCTCGAGGCGAGGCGGGGCGTCGATCCAGTGAACGTCGAAGGCCGTGCGCGCCGACAGCGACCGCGCCAGGCCCTCGAGCTGGCTCCGGTGTCCGGGCTTGCCGTCGGTGATCAACCACAGCGAAGGCCTCGTCGCCGGCCCTGCCTGCCCATCACTCACGCCGCGGCCTCGACGAACTGCACGGCGTGCATCGCCGCGTAGGCGCCCTTCTTCGCCAGCAGTTCCTCATGGGTGCCGGACTCGACGATGCGACCCTGGTGCATGACGACTATGCGGTCGGCCTTCTCGATCGTGGACAGGCGGTGGGCGATGACCAGGGTGGTGCGGTCGCGCATCAGGTTGTCGAGCGCGGCCTGCACCATGCGCTCGGATTCGGTGTCGAGCGCCGAGGTGGCCTCGTCGAGGATCAGCACCGGCGCGTCGCAGTAGATGGCGCGAGCGATCGCCAGGCGCTGGCGCTGGCCGCCGGACAGACGCGCGCCTTCCTCGCCCAGCACCTCGTCGTAGCCGCTGGGCAGCTGGGCGATGAAGTCGGCGGCGAAGGCGGCCTTGGCGGCGGCGCGGATGCGATTGGCGTCGGGTTCGGGGTCGGCGTAGGCGATGTTGGCCGCCACGGTGTCGTTGAACAGGGTGACGTCCTGGCCGACCATCGCCAGCTGGCGGCGGTAGTCGCCGAGGCGGTAGTCCGGGATCGGTGCGCCGTCGAGCAGGATTTCGCCGTGGTAGCCGTCATAGAAGCGCGCGATCAGGTTCACCAGCGTGGTCTTGCCGCTGCCCGAGCGGCCGACGAAGGCGACGGTCTCGCCCGGGCGGATGTGCAGGTCGATGTCCTCCAGCGCCGGCCTGGCATCCTCGCCGTAGGCGAAACGCAGTCCGCGGATGTCGATCTCACCGCGCGCGCGCTCGATGCTGCGGCTGCCTTCGTCACGCTCGACCGCCTGGTCGATGAGCGCGAATACCGACTGCGCGGCGGCGAGTCCGCGGTGGAGCTGGTCGTTGATCTTGGTCAGGCTCTTGACCGGCTGCTGCAACAACAGCATCGCGCCCATGAAGGACACGAAGGCGCCGGCGGTGAGCGCCCCGGCCTGGGTGCGGACGCCGGCGAAATAGACGATCAGCGCGATCGTCACCGCCACCATGAACAGGTTCAGGCCGGAGTTCAGCGCGGTGGTGGCGGCGCGCTTCACCGTCAGGCGGCGCACCAGCTGGTTGGTACGTTCGAAGCGCCCGGCCTCGTAGGCCTGGCCATTGAAGATCTTCACCACGCGGTGGCCGCCCAGGCTCTCGTCGAGGATGCGCGCGAGCATGCCCATCGAGTCCTGGGTCTGCAGCGACAGGCGGCGCTGGCGGCGGCCGACGAACTTCATCGAGATCGCCACGCCGGGCATCAGCAGGGCGCAGAACATCGCC
>JBFGZP010000275.1:0-4589 GCA_041586695.1 Thauera sp. | reverse complement strand
CGCCGAATCGACGAGCTCGCAACGCAGGGCGGCGCACCGCAAACGCATTCCCAGGAGGAGACACAAAATGACAAGCAGTAACGAGGCCCTATCTGTGGCCGGCATCAATCCCGGCGCGGACCATGCGGCACAGCCGCATTCGAAGGCTGTAGGCGAGGAGTCCCTTGCCCCCCAGCAGACGCGCATCATGGGCAAGTGGTCGTACCTGCTCGCCTGGTTCGGCGGCTGCGTGTCGATCGGCACCTTCGCCATGGGCTCGAGCATCGTCGGCACGCTGAACCTGCTGCAGGCGACGGTCGCCATCGCGGTGGGTTGCTTCGTCATCGGTATCGCGCTGGCACTGAACGGCGCCGCCGGCTACAAGTACGGCATCCCCTTCGTGGTGCAGGCGCGCAGCGCGTTCGGCTTCGCCGGGACGAAGTTCCCCGGTCTGGTGCGTTCCGTACCGGCGATCGTCTGGTTCGGCTTTCAGAGCTGGGTCGGGGCGGGGGCGCTGAACGCGGTGTCGACCTCGCTGTTCGGCTTCGACAACCTGGTGGTGTGGTTCATCGTCTTCCAGTTCCTCCAGATCGGCCTGTCGGTGCTCGGTTTCCAGGGCATCAAGTGGCTGGAGAACATCGGCAGCGGCTTCATCCTCGTCTCGCTGACCTACATGTTCATCAGCGTCATCGGCAAGTACGGCGACGTCATCACCGAGAAGCTGGTGAACATCGAGGGCACCTGGGGCCTGCCGTTCTGGGGCGCGACCATGCTCTTCCTCGGCATCTACAGCACGATGATGCTCAACGTCAGCGACTATTCCCGCGAACTCGAGAAGGGCATGCGCCGCGGCCCGCTGACGACCATCTACGCCATGTCGATCCTGCCCTGCACGCTGTTCATGGGCCTGATCGGGCTGATGGTGTCCGGTGCCACCGGTGTCGCCGACCCGATTCAGGTGTTCTCCAGCGCGGTCGACAACCAGCCGCTGTTGATCGCCACGCTGCTGTTCATCACCTTTGCCCAGGTCACGACCAATGTGCTGAACAACGTCGTGCCGCCGACCTACGTGCTGATGGACGTGTTCAAGCTGAAGTTCCGCACCGCGGCGATCATCGTCGGTCTGCTCGCCTTCGGCACCTTCCCGTGGGAACTGGTCAAGGACGAATCCGCCGCCGGCCTGCAGGTCTTCGTTCAGACCTACTCGGCCTTCCTCGGCCCGATCTTCGCCGTGCTCGTGGTCGACTACTACATCATTCGCCGCCGCACGCTGAACGTGGCAAAGCTCTATGACGAGAACGGCCCTTACCGCGGCGTGAACTACGCCGGCATCGTCGCCTCGCTGGTCGGCGCCGGCGTCGCCCTGAGCTTCTCATCGGTGTCCTGGTACGCGAGCCTCGTTCCGGCCGGCCTCAGCTACTGGCTGCTGATGAACAACTGGGGCAAGTGCAAGCGCTTCCTCGAGAACTGATCCGTCATCGAAGGGCGGTCGCCCCAGTGGCCGCCCGCGGGAGAACACAGAGCATGAAGACCACTTCCCACTACCCTCGCGATCTCGTCGGCTACGGCCGCAACCCGCCGCAGGCGAACTGGCCCGGCCGCGCCCGCGTCGCCGTGCAGTTCGTGCTGAACTACGAAGAAGGCGGCGAGAACTGCGTGCTGCACGGCGACGCCGGCAGCGAGCAGTTCCTGTCCGAGCTGTTCAACCCGGCGAGCTATCCCGAGCGCCACCTGTCGATGGAAGGCATCTACGAGTACGGCTCGCGCGTCGGCGTTTGGCGCTTCCTGCGCGAGTTCGAGCGCCGCGGCCTGCCGCTGACGATCTTCGGTGTCGGGATGGCGCTCGAGCGCCATCCCGAGCTGACCGCCGCGTTCAAGGAGCTCGGCCACGAAATCGCCTGCCACGGCTGGCGCTGGATCCACTACCAGAACACGCCCGAAGAGGTCGAGCGCGAACACATGCGCATCGGCATGGAGATCATCGAGCGCCTCACCGGCGAGCGCGCGCTGGGCTGGTACACCGGGCGCGACTCGGTCAACACCCGCCGCCTGGTGGCCGACTACGGCGGCTTCCTGTACGACTCGGACTACTACGGCGACGATCTGCCCTTGTGGACCGAGGTGAAGAAGTCCGACGGCACGACCGCGCCGCACCTGGTCGTGCCCTACACCCTCGACACCAACGACATGCGCTTCGCCATGCCGCAGGGCTTCTCGCACGGCGACGAGTTCTTCGCGTACCTGCGCGACGCCTTCGATGTCATGTACGCCGAGGGCGCAGAGCGCCCGGCGATGATGAGCGTGGGCATGCACTGCCGCCTGCTCGGGCGCCCGGGGCGTTTCCGCGCGCTGCAGCGCTTCCTCGACCACATCGAGAAGCACGACCGCGTGTGGGTGTGCCGTCGCGTCGACGTCGCCCGCCACTGGATCGAACATCATCCATTCCACGCCGGCAGCTGACGCCGCGCTGTCGAGTACGCAGCAGACACCATTCCACTTATTACTATGACAATGGCTGGAGCAAGCGCGCGATGCTAGCCTTCTTCATCTCGGCCGTGTTCTCGGTATCGACGGTGTGGGTGGCGGCGCTGGTCAGTCTTTCCGGTTACGGCTGGCCGATCGGGGCCATGCTCGGTGGCCTGCTGCATTGCATGGTGGTGCGCCGCAAGGTCGGGATCGTTGCGCACGCGGCTTGAGCTTCGCGGGGGCTGCGCGACCACACGGGGGCCCGGGAGGCGGCGGTGAGGCGCAGGCATGAATTCGGAGCGATGACCGTCCGATCGTCCGCAGCCCGATTGTAGATATTCCCTGTCCTGGCCGGCCTTGTGCCGGCCGGGCGTTTTTTCGCCCGCATCCGGAAACGTCCGCGGGCATGACTTTTTTTGCGAGTGATTCGATGAGTTCGATACGACCGGCGCACCTTGCCCTTGTCGCCCTGCTGCTGATGTCCCTGATCTGGGGCTACAACTGGGTGGTGATGAAACAGGTGATCCAGTACGTCGACCCCTTCGATTTCTCGGCGATCCGCACGCTGCTCGGCGCGGTGACGCTGTTCACCGTGCTGGTCGTGCTGCGCCGGCCGATGCCACTCGTCGCCGCACCGCAGGTCATGCTGCTCGGCATCCTGCAGACCGGTGCCTTCACCGCGCTGATCCAGTGGGCGCTGGTGGCGGGCGGCGCGGGCAAGACCGCCGTGCTGGTGTACACGATGCCGTTCTGGGTCATCCCGCTGGCCTGGTGGTTGCTCGGCGAGCGCATTCGCGGCGCGCAATGGGTCGCGCTTGCGCTCGCCGCCTGCGGGCTGCTGATGGTGCTCGAGCCCTGGGCGATGGGCGGAAGCGTGCTGAGCAACACGCTTGGCGTCGGCGCCGGCCTGACCTGGGCGATGTCGGCGGTGGTTGCCAAGCGCATGCGCCGCGACCACGACTTCGACCTGCTCTCGCTCACTGCGTGGCAGATGCTGTTCGGGGCCATCGCGCTATGCGTCGTGGCCCTGATGGTGCCGTCGCGACCGATCGATCCGACGCCGTACTTCTTCGGTGCGCTCGCCTTCAATGCGGTGCTGGCGACCGGCCTGGCGTGGCTGCTGTGGCTCTACGTGCTGAACAACCTGTCGGCCGGGATGGCGGGTCTGTCGGCGCTGGGGATTCCGATGATCGGTGCGCTCGCGGGCTGGATCGAACTCGGCGAGCGACCGACCCCGATCGAGCTCGGCGGCTTGCTGCTGATCGGTGCCGCGCTCGTGTTCACCAGCTTGTGGTCCTTGTGGCAGGCGCGGCGCACGCCGCTGCGCGAAGGGTTCTGAGGGCGTCGCCGCCGCCGGGATCGAAACGGGGCACCGGCGTATCATCGGCCGCCTGTCACCCCTGATCCACCTCGTCGACGACGACGAAGCCGTGCGCGCCCTCGGCCTGTCGCCGCGCACCGTGGAGTCGCATCGCGCCAACCTGTTTGCCAAGCTCGAGACCGGCTCGCTCGCGCAGCGCATCTGCCAGTACGCCCAACTGGTGGAAGAGGGCGACGCTCCGTAGTTCTGCGGAGCGCGCGGCGCAGGCGCACGCATGGGAGGGTCGCGGCCGCCGCCTGCACCGGCCTGCATGCCGCCGCCTGGTCGGGCGACGCTGTGGCGCTCTCCCGCCTGCTCGCGCGCGAGCCGAAGCTCGATGAGCGTGACAAGCGCGGTCGCACGCCGCCGCATGTTGCGACCCACGCCCGCCATCGCGATGCGATCCGCGCGCTGGCCAGCGCAGGGGCCGACCTAGACGCGCTCGACAAGGACCGCTACGACGCCGTCACCATTGCCGCGGTGGTCGACGACGAGGACACCCTGGCGCTGCTGCTCGAGCTCGGAGCGAAGCCCGGCCAGACGACCAGCCGCCACGACGGCACCGCGCTCATCGCCGCCGCCCACCTCGGCCACGACGGCGTCGTGCGCCGCCTGATTGCCGCCGGCGCGCCGCTCGACCACCTCAACAACCTGCATTGGACGGCGCTGATCGAATCCATCGTCCTCGGCGACGGCGGCCCGCGCCATGTGGCGACATTGAAGGCACTGGTCGAGGCCGGCGCCGACGTGAATATCGGCGACCGCAGCGGCACCACTCCGCTTT
>JBFGZP010000274.1:0-4597 GCA_041586695.1 Thauera sp. | reverse complement strand
TGCCGATGATCATGCCTTCGTACAGGGCCTCGCCCGGGCTCACGAACATGCGACCACGATCCTGCAGGTTCCACAGCGCGTAGGCCACTGCGTCGCCGTCGTTCTGCGAGATCAGCACGCCGTTGCGACGCTCGGCCATGGCGCTGGCCATCGGACCATAGTCATCGAACACGTGGCTGGCCAGACCGGTACCGCGCGTCATGGTGAGGAACTCACCCTGGAAACCGATCAGGCCACGCGCGGGGATGCGGTACTCGAGACGGACGCGACCCTTGCCGTCCGGCTGCATGTCCTGCAGTTCGCCACGACGGCGGCCAAGCTCTTCCATCACGCCGCCCTGGTGATCTTCTTCCACGTCGACGGTCAGCATCTCGTACGGCTCGCACTTGACGCCGTCGATCTCCTTGAACACGACGCGCGGGCGACCGACGGCGAGCTCGTAGCCTTCGCGGCGCATGTTCTCGAGCAGGATGGTCAGGTGCAATTCGCCGCGCCCGGCCACTTCGAAGACGTCGGAGTCGCCGGTGTAGGTCACGCGCAGGGCGACGTTCTTCAGCAGTTCCTTCTCCAGGCGCTCGCGGATCTGGCGGCTGGTGACGAACTTGCCTTCACGACCGGCGAGCGGAGAAGTATTGACCATGAAGTTCATCGTCAGCGTCGGTTCGTCGACCGCGATCGGCTTCATGCCCTCGAGCTTGTCCGGGTCGCACAGGGTGACGCCGATGTTGACCTGCGGGATGCCCGCGATCAGCACGATGTCGCCGGCGTCGGCAACCTCGGCCGGCGAGCGCTCGAGCCCCTTGAAGGTGAGGATCTGGCTGACCTTGCCCTTGCCGCGGTTCTCGTCGCCGTACATGACGACGATTTCCTGGTTGGGACGCACGCGGCCGCGCTTGATGCGGCCGATGCCGAGCTGGCCCATATAAGTCGAATAGTCGAGCGAGCACACCTGCATCTGCAGCGGCCCTTCGGCATCCACTTCCGGTGCCGGCACGTGCTCGAGGATGGCCTCGAACAGCGGGCGCATGTCCGTGCGCTCGTCGTTCTCGTTGATCACCGCGAAGCCGTTCAGGCCGGAGGCGTAGATCACCGGGAAGTCGAGCTGCTCGTCGGTGGCGCCGAGTTTGTCGAAGAGGTCGAAGGTGTGGTTGATCACCCAGTCCGTGCGTGCGCCCGGACGATCGATCTTGTTGACGACGACGATCGGCTTGAGACCGAGCGCGAGCGCCTTGCGGGTGACGAAGCGGGTCTGGGGCATCGGGCCCTCGACCGCGTCGACCAGCAGCAGCACGCTATCGACCATCGACAGCACGCGCTCGACCTCGCCGCCGAAGTCGGCGTGACCCGGTGTGTCGACGATGTTGATGTGGGTGTCGCCGTACTGGATCGCGCAGTTCTTCGACAGGATCGTGATGCCGCGCTCCTTCTCGATATCGTTCGAGTCCATGACCCGATCGGCCACCTGCTGATTCTCACGGAAGGTGCCAGACTGGCGCAGCAGCTGGTCGACCAGCGTGGTCTTGCCGTGGTCGACGTGTGCAATGATGGCGATGTTGCGGATGGCGCGGGACATGGGGGCGGGAAGTCTTTGAAAGGGCGGAGATTCTAACATGGGCTGCGGCATTGCAGCATGCATTCGCCTCGGTGTATTTGCGCCGCTTGTGGCGTTCGATGCCATGCGGATGACGAATGCCTTGTCGTTCCGGGACTTCGGGTCGCCCGCGGAAGCTACGCACACCCCATGCTAGAATCCGGCCCGCTTTTCGACCGGAGTCTCCTTCATGCTTGCAATCATCGGTGGCAGCGGACTGACGCAGCTGTCCAACATGGCGGACGTTCGCCGCGAGGTCGCTCGCACGCCCTATGGCGAGCCCTCGTCGGCGCTGACCTTCGGTACCGTCGGCGGCAAAGCGGTGGTTTTTCTTGCCCGCCATGGTTATGGCCATACCATTCCTCCGCACCTCGTGAACTACCGCGCCAACGTTTGGGCGCTGAAGCAGGCAAGGGTCAGAGAAATCATGGCGGTGGCCGCCGTCGGCAGCATCCGCGAGGATTTGCCGCCGGGTACGCTGGTGGTGCCACACCAGATCATCGACTACACCTGGGGTCGCAAGAGCACCTTTTTCGAGGGGGACGGCGCGCCCGTACGGCACGTGGATTTCACCCATCCCTATGACGAGGCGCTGCGCGAACGCCTGCTCGCTGCTGCGGCGGCGGCGGGGGAAGCCGCCTTCCACGGCGGCGTGTATGCGGCAATGCAGGGTCCGCGGCTCGAAACCGCAGCCGAGATCGACCGCCTGGAGCGCGATGGTGCCGACCTCGTCGGCATGACCGGAATGCCCGAGGCGGCGCTGGCACGCGAGCTCGATCTGCCCTACGCGGCGATCAACGTCGTCGTCAATTACGCCGCCGGACGCTCCTCGAGCAAGAAGGGCATCGAGTTCGAAGATATCGAACCGGTGCTGCAGGACTCGATGGTCCGTGTGCGCTCGATTCTCGAACACCTGTGCCAGGCCTGAGGGGCAATATCGCAATGAAACAGCTCGAAAAGAAATTCGAACATCTGCTCTTCACCAGCCGCTGGCTGATGGCCCCGGTCTACTTCGGCCTGGTGCTGGCCATGCTGGTGCTGCTGGTCAAGTTCGCGAAGGAGGTGTGGGCACTGTTCGCCCACGTCACCACGGCCAGCGGCGGCGACCTGATCATCGGTGTGCTGTCGCTGGTCGATATCGCGCTGATCATGAACCTGCTGATCATCATCATGTTCAGCGGCTACGAGAATTTCGTCTCCAAGATGGAGGATCTGCACGAGCACCAGGACCGCCCGGACTGGATGGGGCACATCGGCTTCTCGGACCTGAAGATCAAGCTGTTCGGCTCGATCGTGGCGATCTCCGGTATCGAGTTGCTGAAGGGCTTCATGAACGTGGACAACCTGACCGACCGCCACCTGGCGTGGCTGGTCGGGATTCACGTCGCCTTCCTCTTTTCCGGCCTGTTGTACGCGGCGATGGATCGCCTGGCCGGCAAGGGGCACTGAGCCCCGCGCCCCCATGATGGTCCGCGGGCAAAGGTGTCAGATCTGCAGGCGCTCGAGCAGTGCGCGCTCGACCTTCAGGACCACGGCGTCCTGCGACAGCGCGGCGCCGGTGAGCAGGAAGGTATCTTCGACGCGGTCGCCGAGCGTGGCGATCTTCGCCGTATGCAGGCGGATGCCGTGCTTGGCAAGGACCTCGGCGATGTCGAACAGCAGGCCGGGACGATCGGCGGCGGTGAGGGACAGGATGTGGTGGCGGCCGGCCTCGTCGGGGCGGATGCTGACCTGCGGCGTGATCGGGAAATGCTTGACCTGGCGTGACAGTCGGCCCGCCGAGGGGCGCTCGGGGGGGGCGGAACGTTGCAGGCGGGCGGCCAGTTCGTGCTCGATGAGGGTGATGATGTCGCGGTAGCCCGAGCCGTGCCCCGAGCTTTGCAGCATGAAGCTGTCGAGCGCATAGCCGTGGTGCGTGGTATGCACCTTGGCATCGAGAATGGTGAAGCTCATGCGACCGAAGAAGCCTGTGAGGCGCACGAAGAGGTCCTTCTGGTCGCGGGTGAAGACCATCACCTGAACGCCGGTTTCCTCCTCCATTACGCGCGCCTTCACCACCGGTTCGTTGGCGTCGGGGCGGAAGTAGAGAACGCGGGTGTGCCAGGCGATCTCCTCGGGCGAGTGGCGCATGAAATACACGGCATCGAGTTGCGCCCACAGCGCGTCTTCCACGCCTGGCCGAAGGCCGTGATAGCGCAGCAGCCGCCGCGCGTCCTCCTGCCGGGCGTCGAGGCCGAGCGCCTCCTGGGGCGTGGCGCCGCGCAGCAGACGCTGGGTGGCGAAGAACAGGTCCTCGAGCAGCTTGCCCTTCCAGCCGTTCCAGACCTTGGGGCTGGTGCCGCGGATGTCGGCATGGGTCAGCAGGTACAGCGCGGTCAACCGACGCTCGGTGCCGACGATGGCGGCGAATCGCGCAATGACGTCGGGGTCCGAGGTGTCTGCCTTCTGCGCGACCTGCGACATCGTCAGGTGCTGCTCCACCAGCCACACGACGAGTTCGGTGTCTTCCTCATCCATGGCGTGCTGCGTGCAGAACGTGCGGGCATCCTCCATGCCGAGCTTCGAGTGGTCGCCGCCGCGGCCCTTGGCGATGTCGTGAAACAGGGCGGCGACGTAGAGCAGCCAGTGGCGGTCGAAGATGAGGATCAGCCGCGTCATCAGCGGATATTCGTGCGCATGCTCGCCCATGGTGAAGCGGCGCAGGTTGCGCAGCACCATCAGGATGTGCTGGTCGACCGTATAGACATGGAACAAATCGTGCTGCATCTGGCCGATGATGCGGCGCCACGGCGGCAGGTAGCGCGACAGGATGCCGTAGTCGTTCATGCTGCGGAACGCGTGCACGATGCCGCGCTTTTGCTGCAGCAGTTGCAGGAAAAGTTCGCGGTGTGCAGGAATGGCGCGGAACGCGGCGTTGATCCGGTTGCGGTTCACCCACAGCGCGCGCAGCGTGCGCGCGGTCATGCCCTTGAGCTCGGAGCGCTGCTGCAACAGGAGGAAGCATTC
>JBFGZP010000273.1:0-4620 GCA_041586695.1 Thauera sp. | reverse complement strand
GAATGGGGCCTGATGATCGGTTCCGCGATGCAGATCGCGGGGGTGCTGTCGCTCAACCGCAGTCTCGCCATCGTCCCGGCACTACGCCAACTCAAGACCGGCGGGATGTATGCCATCGTCCGCCATCCGATCTACACCAGCTACCTGGTCACGTTCTCGTGCTACCTCGCCGCCAACGCCTCGGCGACGAACCTGCTCATCGTTGCGACAAGCCTGGGCCTGCTCCTGGCGCGCGTCCACTTCGAGGAGCGCCATCTCGGACAGACGCCCGAGTACCGCGCCTACCGTGGCCGCGTGCGGTGGCGACTGATCCCTTTCATCTACTGATCAAGAATTCCGGCGACGAAAGCGGCCTCCCGATCATTGGGAGGCCGCTTTCGTTTCGCACCTGGGGGCCTTGTTCCGCGCTCAAACATGCAACCCAGCCCCCCGGTCGTCCACGGCGCGCAGGCAGGGCCGCCAGGTCCTGTTGCAGCCCAGCTCGGGCCCGCCTGCCATCAGCCACGGAACCGGCTCGGAGATGCCCGCAAGGACCCGGGACAACTGTCACCCCTGCCTCTCGTCACATATGACTAGCTCTCATGGGCGCAAATGCCGATTTCGCGAAAACCACCAGCACCTAACATGAACTCAACACAACGCGGATAGGACGACAGAAATGATGTCCCCCCTGAAAAGACAGATTCTCAGTGCCTTCCTGCAAGACCAGGGCGGCGTCACCGCAATCGAGTATGCGTTGCTGGGCGGGCTGATCGCCGTCGTCATCGCCGGCTCGGTTGGTCTGCTGGGTGGGGCGGTGGCGGCAATGTTCGCCGGCGTCGCCGCGGCCTTCCCGTAATTGCGTTCGCAGCATTTCCGCGCGGCCCCGAGCCTCGCGGCGATTTTCCGGAACGGGCCTCCCGCTCCGGTTGTTAGCCGGGAATCCGGCGTCTTGCCCATGAAGGAGAAAACCATGTTGAAGATGTTCAAGCAATTCGCGCACAACGAAGAAGGCGTGACCGCGATCGAGTACGGCCTGATCGCATCCCTGATCGCAGTGGTCATTATCGGCTCCACGACTGCCGTCGGCGGCGCGCTCGTAAACACATTTACCGCCGTCGCTGCGGCGCTCTGACACGGCAGTCGTAGCTGATCGATCGTTCCGCGGCGCAAGCGCAGGGGCCACCGTGGCCACCACGCTTCCGCCCGGAACGAGTCGGTTTCCCCACCCGGTATCCGGAGCCAGTTCATGGCCTCATCGATAACACTGAGCTGCCTGCTGCTTGCAGCCTTGATCACAGACCTGCGCAGCAGGCGGATCCCGAACCTGTTGATCCTGCTCGGCGTCACCGCAGCCCTGGCCATCCAGGTCGTCGCCGCTGGAAACACCGGCCCTTCGCCATCGGACAGCGCCGCGATCGGCATCCTTACCGCATTAGCCGGCATCGCCGTCGGCTTCGCCGCCCTCGTTCCCCTCTACGCGCTGCGCGCCATGGGCGCCGGCGACGTCAAGCTGATGATGATGGTCGGCGCCTTCCTCGGTCCGCTGCAGACCCTGGGCGCGGTCGTGCTGACCTTCGCCGCCGGCGGGGTCCTCGCCCTCGTCATGGCCTTGTGGCAGCGCTCCTTCGCCCAGCTCGCGCTGAACCTGCGCTACATGCTCACCACCAGCGCGGTGCGCGCCGCCAGCGGCGACAGCCCGCGCCTCGAGCCCCTGCAGCAGACCGCCGGGCGCATGCCCTACGCGGTCGCGATCGCTGCCGGCACCCTGCTGCAATTGCTGCTCGTCCGCTCCGGCGGATGGGCACTGAGCTGAACGGATACTCACGGAGCCCCGCGATGAACACCCCTGCCAGCGCCAAGGTGATTCCCTTCGACGAACCCGCCGCCTTCCCGCGCGCCCCGCGCACGCTGGAGGAGACCGGCCTGCCGCTGCTGTTCCTGGTCGAGCTCGCCGCCAAGCTGATGTTCGTGCGCGGCCAGCAGCGCCTGACCGAGCTGTCGCAGCAGCTGCGCCTGCCGGCGATCGTGCTCGAGCACCTGCTCGCCTTCATGCGCGCCGAGCGCCTGTGCGAGGTGATCCGCCGCGGCGAGACCGACGGCGACATCGTCTTCGAACTCACCGACGCCGGCCGCGTCCGCGCCGGCGAGTTCCTCGCCCGCTGCAAGTACGCAGGCGCGGCGCCTGTCAGCCTGGCGGCCTATGCCGCCCAGGTGGAACGGCAGTCGGTGACGAACATGCAGGTCTCGCGCACGGGGGTGGAGGAAGCCTTCCGCGGCCTCGTCGTCAAGCCCGAGGTGCGCGACCAGCTCGGCGCCGCGGTCGGCTCGGGCCGGGCGCTGTTTCTCTACGGCCCGGCGGGCGCCGGCAAGACCTATCTCGCCGAGCGCCTGGCGCTGCTGCTCGACGGCGACATCGCCGTGCCGCACGCGATCCTCGTCGACGGCGAGATCATCCAGGTCTTCGACCCGCTGATTCACACCGCAGTCATGGAAGAGGGCCGGCCCGGCGCCGTGCTCGACAACCTGTTGCGGCCCGACCTGCGCTGGGTCCGCTGCCGCCGGCCGGTGGCGATCACCGGCGGCGAGCTGACGCTGCGCATGCTCGACCTCGACTACGACGCCGGCACCGGCTTCTACCAGGCACCGCCGCACGTCAAGGCCAACAACGGCCTTTTCGTGGTGGACGATCTCGGTCGCCAGCTGGTCACCCCCGAGCAGCTGATGAATCGCTGGATCGTGCCGATGGACCGCCGCCACGATTACCTCGCGCTGCACAGCGGCACCAAGTTCACCCTGCCCTTCGACGTCGTGCTGGTGTTCTCCACCAACCTGATGCCGTCCGAGGTCGCCGACCCGGCCTTCCTGCGCCGCCTCGGCTACAAGATCCACGTCGGGCCGATGAAAGAGCACGAATACCGCGACATCTTCACCCGGGTCTGCGAGCAGCAGGGCATCGCCTTCGACGAGGCCGTGTTCCGCACCCTGGTGGACGACTTTCACGCCGCGAACGGGCAGCCGCTGCTGGCCTGCTACCCGCGCGACCTGGTGAACCAGATCGCCGACCTCGCCCGCTATCGCGGCGAGCCCGCGCGGCTGACCACCGAGGCCTTGCACTGGGCCTGGCACAACTACTTCGCGACCCACTAGGGTCACCGCAATCCAGCCGGCATCGAGGGCCCATCCGGGCAATCGGCGCCAATCGGCAAAAACGCCCGTCACCGCGGGCAACAGCAGGGCCGCCATGCAGGCAGTGACGGTCCGGAAACAAGGGGGCTCACATGAAGGCCAAGGGTTTCATCTTTTTCCTCGTCGCCATCTTCGCCGGCCTCGCCGCCGTCGTACTCGGCACGCAATGGCTGCAGGCGAAGGCTGCCGGCGACGGCAACCGCATCGCCGTGGCGGCGGTCGAGCTGCAGCTGGGCGGGCGCATCACGCCGGAGGCGATCCGCCTCGTCGAGTGGCCCTCGAGCAGCATTCCCAGCGGCGCCTTCGGCGACCTCGCTGCGCTCGACGGCCGCGTCGCGATCACCGGCATCCAGCCCGGCGAACCGGTGCTCGAATCGCGTCTGGCGCCGGTCGGCACCAAGGGCGGCCTGTCGGCGGTCGTGCCCGAGGGCAAGCGCGCGATCACCGTCCGCGTCAATGACGTCGTCGGTGTCGCCGGCTTTACCCTGCCCGGCAACTTCGTCGACATCATGGTCAACACCGAGGCCGCGGGGGCAAGCCGGAATGACCAGGACCAGATGATCTCGAAGATCGTGCTCGAGCGCATCCTCGTGCTCGCCGTCGCGCAGGAGGCCAATCGCGACGAGACCAAGCCGCGCGTGGTCAATGCGGTGACGCTGGAAGTCACCCCGGAGCAGGCCGAGCGCCTCGACCTCGCGCGCAGCGTCGGCAACCTGTCGCTCGTGCTGCGCAACCAGATCGACTCCAACCCCACGGCCACCGACGGCATCACCAAGGCGATGCTGCTGCGCGGCTCGGCCGAGGTTCCGCCGGCGGCTGTACCGGTGGCGGTCAAGGCCGCCGCGCCGCGTCGCACCACCGCCAGGGCGCGCCCGGCGCCCGCGCCCAGCGCACAGGTGTGCGTCGAGGTGATCCGCGGCATCAGCAAGATCAACGAGTGCTTCTAGCCAGCGCCACCCGATCACGGAACGCAGAGGACATCATGAACATGAACAGCAAGATGCGAATTCGCACCCTCGCAACCCATTGCGCGCCGGCCGTCGTCGCGCTGCTGCTGGCCACCACCGCGCAGGCTGCGGTCGGCACCGCGCCGACGGCAATGCGCCAGGTTTCCATCGCGGCGGCCGGCGGCACGCCCTGCGGCCGCGTCGAGATCGCACCGATGGTGACGATTCCGGTCGGCAAGTCGTCGGTGATCCGGCCGCAGACGCCGGTCCGCCGCATCCTGCTCGGCAACCCCGAGAACGCCCAGGCCGCGCGCCCCAGCACCGAGCCGGCGAAAGACGACAAGGACAACAAGGGTGCGAAACAGGCACGACAGGACGACGGCCGCCCCGGCGTCGCCCAGGTCGATGTGCTGCTGCTGAGCCCGCACGAGATCTATCTGCTCGGCAAGACGGTGGGCTCGACCAACATCGTGCTGGTCGACAGCGCCGGCGGCTGCACCGCGCT
>JBFGZP010000272.1:0-4648 GCA_041586695.1 Thauera sp. | reverse complement strand
TGAGCGTGCCGCGCTCGACGCCGAGGTTGTGCATCTCGCCGCGGTCGTACAGCAGCTCGGGCACCTCCATGCGAAAGCCCCACGGGTTGCCCGGGCCGAAGCGATCGGCCTCGCGCCGCGCGATGCGGTGCTCGGGGCGATCGGCCAGGAGGGGCTCGGTGGCGGGCAGCGGCGCGGGTGGCGCCTGGTCCATGCGGGCGAGCTCTTCATGACCGACGCCCAGGCGCTTGTCGAGCGTGCGCAGCCAGGTACGGGCGCCGATCTTGCGCAGGCGCGCGAGGTCGGCCTGGCTCATCGACTCGCCGCCGAGGTTGCAGGCAGCGACGAAGGCGAAGTCCTCGTCCAGTTCGCGCCAGATCTCTTCGAGGTGCGCGAGGCTCGCCGCGCGCGGGGCACCCCCGGCGACGTCCTGCCAGCAGCGCACCTCGGCCTCGCGCTTCAACACCTCGAAGCGCATGCGTACCTCGTGGATGCGGTCGTAGAGCGTTTCGAGCTTGGTCGCCTTGTCCACCACGTATTCCGGGGTGGTGACCTTGCCGCAGTCATGCATCCAGCAGGCGATGCGAACGGCTTCCCACTCCTCGCTGTTCAGGTCGAAGTCGCGGTAGGGCCCTGAACGTGCGTCGCACGCGGCCTGCGCAAGCATGCGCGCGAGTTCGGGCACGCGCGCGCAGTGCCCCCCGGTATACGGGCTCTTGGCGTCGATGGCGTCGGCAAGCAGGCGCAGGAAGGCGTCGAACAGCGCCTTTTGCGCGCGGATGAGTTCGCGCGCTTCGAGCGAGACCGCGGCGAACCCCGAGAGCGCGCTGATGAAGGCAAGGCGGGCCGGGTCCGCCTTGCCCCGGCACGACAGCACCAGGGCCCCGACCAGGGTTTCGCTGCGGGTGAACAGCGGCACCGTGATCACGCTGTCGCCGTCGCCCTTGCCCGCGAGGGGGCCGAGGCTCTCCCATTCGCCTTCGCGCAATGGGCGGCTCAGTGCGCGGCGCTCGGAGACCGCCTCGGCCAGGCCGAAGGGTGCTTCGGACAGCGTGATCGCGTCCTGTTCGGTCGGCGACACCGGTTCGCCGCCGCGCAGCATGGCCACCGCGCGCAGCCGGTGGGGATCCTTTCCCACGAGGTAGAGCACGCCGCTGTGGGACCCGACCGCCCGCGCGGTCTCCTCCAGCAGGTGCGGCAGCAAGCGCTCGAAGTCGGACTCCGCGGCCACGTCGCTGGTGATCTCGAGGAAGCGCGCCAGGGTGTCCCGCATCTGATCCAGCGTCAGCGCCAGCTCATCGACCTCGCGCACCACCGAGCGCACCACACCCGAGCGGTCGAACTCGAAGCGCCTCACCGCCTCCGCCTCCGTGGCGAGGCGCGCCAGCGGGCGGGCAATTGCGTAGGCCAGCCACAGCGCGAAGGGCATGGCCGTCAGCATGAACCCGGCGGTGACGAGCAGAGTCTGATTGCGCAGCTCGCGCGCCTCGCCCAGCAATTCGTCGATCGGGATGGCGAGGCCGAGGAAGGCGGGCTGCGGGTCGCCGAGGTCGAGGCGCGCCAGCGCCAGCATCATGCCTCGCCCATCGACGCTGGCGCGCTCGATAACCGGCACGGCGCCCGCAGCGCCTACCCGCGAGAGGTCGATGGTGGCCAGGCGTCCGAGGGGAGCGTGGCCCAACTCGGCCAGCGTGGCCGGGTGCGTCTCGTCCGCCGACTTGCCCACGATGACCCCTGCTGCGGCGTCATCGCTGCCCATCAGCCGCAGCCCGTCATCGAACAGGGCAAGGCGGGTGCCGGGGGTCACGCGCTGGCGTGCGAGCACGTCCGACAGTGTGTCCAGCTCGACGTCGGCTGCCACTACGGCGCCGCCGCTGGCGCTGCGTTTCGCCACCGTGCTGCCCACCTTGCGGTTGGTGAAGAAGACATAGGCGTCGGTCCGCACCACGCCCTCGGCATCCATTGCGGCGATGTACCACGGCCGCAGGCGCGGATCGAAGCCGAGCGCCTGCGGCCGCTCCGCCGTGCCGATCTGTTGCACCGTCTCGTCGAGATACAGGAAGCGCGACACCGCCTCACCGTCGCCACGCTCGATGCTCTGGACCACGAAGCGCGTGCCGGGCGGCGCGCCGAAGGTGGCTTCGTCGCCGGTGGCGACGCGGCGCACGAGGAAGAAATCGCCATCGGCGTAGCCGACGTAATAGGACACGACGGCGGTGGACAGGCGTAACGCGACAATGAAGGATTCAAGTGCCTCCATGCGCGCATCGAGCGAATCCGCGCCGTTGGCCACCGGTTGCAGCGCAAGCAGGCGCGCCGCCCCGCGCGCCGGGGAGAGCAGTCGCTCGAGTTGGGCTTCGGCCTCGCGCGCGCTGCGTGTGGCCAGCTCCATGGCGAAGGCTTCGAGCATCTGCGAGCCGCGTGAATACGACACCCAGGTGATCACCCCGCCCACCGCCAGCACCAGGGCGGTGAAGGCGATTGCTATGTGAATGCGTAGCGGATAGTGGCGAAGCGTCATGGAGCGGCCTTTCGCTTGTCGGGACGGCGCTCGGCGATCGGTCGCGCGATCCCGCTTTCGCCCGGAATCAGGCCAACCCCGCGTCCTTGAGTACAGGCCTCCAGCACTCCTTCGCGATCGTGCTGAACCCCTTCGCCGTCGGGTGGAGTTCGTTCGCCCAATCGCCGGCAGAAAGCCTCCCTGGGCTGTCGACAATCAGGAGGTGCTGCGGATCTCCGGATGCGATGTTCGTGAGCATGTCGCGAAAAGGCATCGATCAGCTTGCCTCGATGTCGGCACCGGCCCCGTCCTGATCGAGCCTGTCGATTCGGTCTTCAATCAATTCAATTCATGGACTTCAAGGACTTGAGGATCTCCCTCTCCATGGCGGCCCGCCCCTCGATGCTCTGCAGCGGCGTGACTTCCCACGAGAACACGCCCCATGCCGGAATGTCGCGCAACATGCGGTCCACCTCGTCGTGCGATTTGGCCTCGACGATCAGGTAGAAGGTCCGCGAGCCGACCGGCAGGCCGCCGGCCACGATCTTGCCACTCGACTTAAGCGCCTCGAGCTTGTCGAAGGTCGGAAGGATGCCTTTTTCCAGCACTTCGACCACTTCGTCCGGGGAGGCGAATCCCGGCCCCTCGGTGGTCGTAACGAGGTATTGGTCGGCCGCTGCGGGCACGGAGAGCACGAGCCCCAGCAGGATGCAGGGCACTAGTAGCTGTTTCATGGCGTCCCTCCCGGATAGGAATCCATGTACGGTGCTTTCAGCATAGATCACTGAAATGTGCAGGGCGTCGCAAGCTTCGATGCCCGCCCCGAAGTCGTGGATCAGTGGATGCCGGCGGGGCCCGACAGGCGACCGGAGAGTCGAGCCCGGGCGTTCACCTCCGGTCGGGCGAGTCCCGGCCAGGGCGACTGGAAGCCGGGACGAGCCCGAGCAGGACTGCGCGCGGACCGACTTCGTGTTCGCCGTTCCTTCCCTGCCGCGCCGCGAACATTGACCGCAAAGTCGTGGCGCAGCGTCTTGAGGTAAGGTTGCGGACTGTAGCGAATCGATATGGTGAAACCGCTCGTGCTGACTGGTCTTGCTTATTCCCCTGGAGCGCCGCGTGCGATCCGATAATCGATGTTGAACTGGATCGCAGGATTCATCCATTCGGATCGCCCGGACGAACTGCGTGGCGGCTTCCACTGGCTCTACAGCTTCGTGCGTCCGCAGCGGCGTGCGATCGCGGGCACCAGGCGGAAGAACCGGACGCGCGTGGTATCGACGAGCACCGGGCAATCTGCCCTACCGCAGGCGCCGAGTTCATCAGCTGCCTGATTGTCGATAGTCGAACCGACAGGCAATCCCTCTGGCCCGCCGGTTGCCCGACGCACAGGTGCAGGCAGCCGGGCTAGTACGAGCAAAAAAAGGAGATTTATGCAGCCATAGAAATATTCATTGCTTATTCACCGGCTCGGATGTTGCATTGCAGCATCCGATTGTCTATTCTGCAGTTGTCTCCTCCACCCTCCTCCTTTGGTGTGGATTTCAGCCCGGGCCCGAAAGCGCTCGGGCTTTTTCTTTTCCGGGGGCCGTTGCGCTTCGAGGACTGCAACACGGGATTCCGCGCGGGTGGAGCCCGGCGCCGCGCGATCACTTACCGGTGCCGCTGCGCCGCATCGGCATCGCGACTGCGGCCTAACCGGGCTTCGCTTCGGCGGGCGCCGATGCCGGCGGGCCGCCATGGCGCCAGCCCAGAACCATAACCGTCAGCGCCGGCAGAAAGGTGAGCGACACGACTGCGGTACCGAGCAGGCCGAAAAGCACGATCGCCCCGACGCCGCGGTAGAGTTCCGCGCCTTCACCGGGCAGCAGGACCAATGGGGCGAGGCCGCAGGCGGTAGTCAGGGTGGACATCGCGATCGGGCGCAGCCGCGTCTCCACCGCGTCGCGCACCGCCTCGCGCGCGTCCATGCCGTGCTCGCGCACGTTGCTCATGGCCTGGTGGACGATCAGGATCGGGTTGTTCACCACGGTACCCATCAGGATCAGGAAGCCGAGCATGGCGATCATGTCGAAGGGCTGCGAGAACGGCGCCAGCCCGGCGAGCGGCAGCAGCGCCCCCACCTGGTTCATCAGCCACAGGCCGACGATGCCGCCGGCAACGCCGAGCGGG
>JBFGZP010000271.1:0-4650 GCA_041586695.1 Thauera sp. | reverse complement strand
TGAGCTGTCTCGCGGCCGCGGCAGCCAGGGTGTCGTTGATGAGGGTGGACTTTCCCGAGCCGGATACGCCGGTCACGCAGGTGAACAGGCCCAGCGGCAGGTCGACGGTGGCGTTCTTGAGGTTGTTGCCGCGTGCGCCGATGATTCGCAGCGTGCGCTCGGGGATGGGCGCTACGCGCTTCGTCGGCACTGCGATGCAGCGGCGGCCGGACAGATACGCGGCGGTCACCGAGGCCTCGTTGGCGATCACTTCTTCCGGTCGTCCGCGCGCGACGATGCAGCCGCCGTGCTCGCCCGCGCCCGGCCCCATGTCGATCAGGTAGTCGGCGGCACGGATTGCCTCCTCGTCGTGTTCGACCACGATCACCGTGTTCCCCAGGTCGCGCAGCTGGCGCAGGGTCTCGAGCAGGCGCTCGTTGTCGCGTTGATGCAGGCCGATCGACGGTTCGTCGAGCACGTACATGACACCGGTGAGGCCGGAGCCGATCTGGCTCGCCAGCCGGATGCGCTGCGCCTCGCCGCCCGACAAGGTGTCGGCGGAGCGGTCGAGCGACAGGTAGTCGAGGCCGACATTGATGAGAAAGCTCAGGCGGTCGGCGATTTCCTTGACCACTTTTTCGGCGACCTGCGCGCGCGCCCCGGCGAGCTGCAGGCCATCGAAGAAGGCCTTGCATGCGCCCAGCGGAAGGTGGCTGACGGTGGGCAGCGCGCGACCGCCGATCAACACGTTGCGAGCCTCGGTGCGCAATCTTGTTCCCGCGCACGCCGGGCAGGCGCGCGTGGCGCGGTACTTGGTCAGTTCCTCGCGGACGGCGACGGAGTCGGTCTCGCGGAAACGGCGCTCGAGATTCGGGATGATGCCCTCGAAGGGGTGCGACTTGGCGACCATGCGGCCGTTGTCGGCGAGGTAGCGAAACGAGATCTTTTCGCGTCCTGAGCCATCGAGTACCACCTCGCGCACGCGCTCGGGGAGGCTTTCGAACGGGGCTTCGACGTCGAATTCGTAATGTGCGGCAAGGCTCGCCAGCATCTGGAAGTAGAACTGGTTGCGCCGGTCCCAGCCGCGGATCGCACCGGCCGCGAGCGATAGCTCGGGGTGCGCCACGACGCGGGCGGGGTCGAAGAAATCCATCTGGCCCAGACCGTCACACTTGGGGCAGGCGCCGGCGGGGTTGTTGAACGAGAACAGGCGCGGCTCCAGTTCGCCCAGGGCGTAGCTGCACACAGGGCAGGCGAAGCGGGCCGAGAACAGGTGCTCACCGCCGCTGTCCATCTCTACCGCGATCGCGCGCCCGTCGGCGTGCGTCAGCGCGGTTTCGAAGGATTCGGCCAGGCGGCCGCGCAGGTCGGCGCGTACCCTGAGGCGGTCGATCACGACCTCGACGTCGTGGCGCCGACCTTTTTCCAGCGGCGGCATGCTGTCAAGTTCGTGCACCTCGCCATCGACGCGCACGCGCACGAAGCCCTGTGCGCGCAGCTCCGCGAAAAGGTCGTGCTGCTCGCCCTTGCGCCCGGCCACGACCGGGGAGAGGATCATCAGCCGCGTCTCTTCGGGCAGGGCGAGGACGTGGTCAACCATCTGCGCGACGCTTTGCGCCTCGAGCGGGTGTTCGGGGTGGTCCGGGCAGTGCGGCGTGCCGGCGCGGGCGTAGAGCAGGCGCAGGTAGTCGTGGATCTCGGTGACCGTGCCGACGGTCGAGCGCGGGTTGTGGCTGGTCGCCTTCTGCTCGATCGAGATCGCCGGCGACAGGCCCTCGATCAGGTCCACGTCCGGCTTTTCCATCAGCTGCAGGAACTGGCGTGCGTAGGCCGACAGCGACTCCACGTAGCGCCGTTGTCCCTCGGCATACAGGGTATCGAAGGCGAGCGAGGACTTGCCCGAGCCCGACAGGCCGGTGATGACGGTAAGCCGGTTGCGCGGCAGATCCACACTGATGTTCTTCAGATTGTGGGTGCGGGCACCGCGAATGCGGATTTCGTCCATGAGCGGCAGCAAGCGAAGGGCAGAGGCGAACCTGAAACTATAAGAGAGAAGCGCCGCGCGGGCCAATGTTAGAATCTCGGTCTTTCCAGATTTCGAGCCCGTTTTCCGCATGCCAGTTTCCACGCGCGATCCGATGACAGCCGAAGAACGCCGTGCCGGCATCAGCCTCGCGGCCATCTTCGCGCTGCGCATGCTCGGCCTGTTTCTGATCCTCCCGGTGTTCGCGGTGCACGCGGCCGGCATCCCCGGCGGCGACAACCTGACCCTGGTCGGCTTCGCCATCGGCGCCTACGGCCTCACCCAGGCCTTCCTGCAGATCGCCTACGGCGCAGCCTCCGACCGCTTCGGTCGCAAGCCGGTGATCCTCTTCGGCCTCGTCCTGTTCGCCATCGGCAGCGCCGTCGCCGCAACGGCCGACGGCATCCACATGATCATCGTCGGCCGCGTGGTGCAGGGTGCGGGCGCGATTTCCGCGGCGGTCACCGCGCTGGCGGCCGACCTCACCCGGGACCAGCACCGCACCAAGATCATGGCGATGATCGGCTCCAGCATCGGCCTGGTGTTCGCGTTGTCGATGGTGGCTGCACCGATCCTCTATGCGACGATCGGCATGGACGGCATCTTCTGGCTCACGGCTGCACTGGCGGTGGGCGCGATGGGGGTGTTGCTGTGGGTGGTGCCCGAAGCGGCGCCGGTGCCCCGTGCCACCGGCGGGCGCTTCATCGACGTGTTGCGCGACGGCCAGCTGATGCGGCTCAATTTCGGCGTGTTCGCCCTCCACCTCATCCAGACGACGATGTGGGTCATGGTGCCGGCGGCACTGGTCGCGAGTGGCGGCCTGCCGATCGCCGAGCACTGGAAGGTGTATCTGCCGGCGGTGTTGCTGTCCTTCGTCGTCATGGTGCCGGCCATCATCGTCGCCGAGCGACGCGGCCTGATGAAACCCATCTTCAACTGCGCGGTCGGATTGCTGGCGCTGGTGCAGTTCGGGCTGTGGCTTTTTGGTGACGGGCTGATACCATTGGCATTATTACTGACCTTGTTCTTCGTCGCTTTCAACGTCCTCGAGGCGACACAGCCATCGTGGATTTCGCGCATCGCGCCTGCGCACGCGAAAGGGACCGCGCTCGGTATCTACGGCACCCTGCAGTCGGTCGGGCTGTTCCTCGGCGGCGTGCTCGGCGGCTGGCTCGGTCAGCACTATGGTGCCGGGGCTGTCAGTCTCGTCTGCGGCGCGCTGGCGCTGCTGTGGCTGGCATTCGCGGCAAGCATGAATCCACCCCCGGTTCGCGCGATGCCCGCGCCGGCCAGGAGCTGACAATCACGTTCGTCGCGCGCGACGCGTCGAATTCGAAAACCAAGGAGAACCGGATGGCATCCGTCAATAAAGTCATTCTGGTCGGCAATCTCGGCGCCGATCCGGAGAACCGCTTCGCCCCCTCGGGCGATGCGATCTGCAACCTTCGCCTCGCCACCACCGAAACCTGGCGCGACAAGAGCACCGGTGAGCGCCGCGAGGCCACCGAATGGCATCGCGTCGTGTTCTTCGGCAAAGTCGCCGAAATTGCCGGTCAGTATCTGAAGAAGGGCAGCCAGGTCTATATCGAGGGCAGCCTGCGCACGCGCAAGTGGCAGGATCAAAGCGGGCAGGATCGTTACACGACCGAGATCCGCGGCGACGAAATGAAGATGCTCGGCCGCCGCGAAGGCGGCGAGGCGCCGATGCGCGGCGGCGACAACAGCGGCGGTTTCGACGCGCCCGCGCCGCGTGCTCAGACGCCGGCCACGGCACCGGCCGCAGCCAAGCCGCAATCGGGCGGTTCGTCCGGCTTCGGCGACTTCGACGACGACATCCCGTTCTGAACTCGAACCCGGATCGGTATCTCGCCCGCAGTGTGACGGCCGACCGCGGCAAACGTCGCGGACGGCCCTAGCATGGGCAATCGGGGCTGAATCAGGAGGAGGAAATCATGCAGCACATGATCGCCCATCCGGACGGTATCTACGCGGTGGATTCGGGCTATGGCCGGCCGCAACTCGCGGCCATCCATTTGGTCGTCCATCAGGGGCGTGCCGCGATCGTGGATACCGGCACCAACGCCTCGGTACCGCGCGTGCTCCAGGCGCTGGCCTGTCTCGGGATCGTGCCCGAGGCGGTTGATTGGGTGATGCTCACCCACATCCACCTCGACCATGCCGGCGGCGCCGGCAGCCTGATGTGTGCGCTGCCCAAAGCGCGCTTGCTGGTGCATCCGCGCGGCGTCGGCCACATGGCCGATCCGGCCATGTTGTGGGAAGGCACGGCCGACGTCTACGGCGCGGAGCGTGCCTTCGAACTCTACGGCCGCCTGGTGCCGGTCGTGGCGGGACGCATCGTCGCCGCCACCGAGGGGCTCGAGATCGAACTCGCGGGCCGGCACTTTCGCATCTTCGACACCCCGGGCCATGCGCGCCACCACGTCTGCATCTGGGACGAGACGGCACGGTCCTTCTTCACCGGAGACACGTTCGGCGTCTCCTACCGCGAACTCGACGTCGACGGGCGGTCCTTCGTCGTGCCCACGACCACGCCGACGCACTTCGATCCGGATGCCATGCACGCCTCGATAGATCGCATGCTGGCCATGTATCCGCAGGCGATGTACCTGACGCATTACAGCCGCGTC
>JBFGZP010000270.1:0-4663 GCA_041586695.1 Thauera sp. | reverse complement strand
TCAACGGCTTCTGCCGCGAGGTTTTCAAGGAATTGCCCATGGAGTTCGCCGTCGAGGCGCAGAAGCTGCTCGGCGTCAGTCTCGAAGGCAGCATCGGATAAGGAGAGGAAACGAATGCTCGATATCAACAAACTGCAGGCGTCGGTGGACGGCAAGCCGATCCTCAACGGACTCGACCTGCACGTGAAGGCCGGCGAGGTGCACGCCATCATGGGCCCCAACGGCTCGGGCAAGAGCACGCTCGCCCAGGTGCTGGCAGGCCGCGACACCTTCCGTGTCGATGGTGGCAGCGTCAGCTGGGACGGCCAGGACCTGCTGGCGATGCCTACCGAGGAGCGCGCCCGCGCCGGCCTCTTCCTCGCCTTCCAGTACCCGGTGGAGATCCCAGGCGTATCGAACGCCTACTTCCTGAAGGCGGCGGTCAACGCCGTGCGCCGCCACCGCGGCCTGCCCGAGTTCGACGCGATGGATTTTCTCGCCCGCGTGAAGGCCGAGATGAAAGCGGTGGGCATGAGCGAGGAGTTCCTCTACCGTTCGGTGAACGAAGGCTTCTCCGGCGGCGAGAAGAAGCGCAACGAGGTGCTGCAGATGGCGCTGCTCGAGCCGCGCCTGGCGATTCTGGACGAGACCGACTCCGGGCTCGACATCGATGCGATGAAGGTTGTGGCCGACGGCGTCAATCGCCTGCGCTCGCCCGAGCGCGCGCTGATCGTGATCACTCACTACCAGCGCCTGCTCGACTACATCGTTCCCGACCAGGTCCACGTGCTGTCGAAGGGCCGCATCGTGCGCTCGGGTGGCCGCGAACTCGCGCTCGAACTCGAGGAGCGCGGCTACGGCTGGATCGGCGACAGCGGCGAGGTGCACAAGGCCCCGCCCGCCGCGGGAGAGGCCTCATGAGCGCGATCGAGACCTGGGTCTCGGGCTTCCGCGATCGCGCCCCGCACTTGCCGGGAGCGAAGCTGCCCTGGCTCTCCACCCTGCGCGCGCGCGCCATCGAACGCTTTGCCGACGAGGGCTGGCCCACCACGCGGCGGGAGAACTGGCGCCACACTTCGCTCGCCTTCATGGAGCAGCAGGACTTCGCGCCCTCGCTCTCCCCCATCGACGCGGACGCTATCCTGGCCCGCCTGCGCGGCGACGAGCCCGGGCACTGGCTGGTGTTCGTGGACGGCCGCCTCGCGCCGACCCTGTCGGCCATCGGTGTGCTGCCGGCCGGCGCGGAGATCCTCTGCCTCGCCGACGCGTTCGATCAGCGTGCGGATGAGGTCGAAGCCGCGTTCGGCAGCGCCGGGGACGGCGACAGCCCGGCCGCGCTCAACGCGGCGCTCGCCGCCGACGGTGCCTTCATCCGCCTCGCCCGCGGCGTGGCGCTGGATGCCCCGATCCACCTCGTCTTCATCGCCGGCGGGACCGAGGCCAGCCGTCATGTGCGAAATCTGGTGATCGCCGACGCGGGTGCGCAAGCGACGATCGTCGAGCACTACCTGGGGGGCGGCGACGCCTCCACGCTGACGACCGCGGTCACCCGCGTCCAGGCAGGAGTCGACGCGCGCATCACGCACCTCAAACTGCAGCAGGAGGCCGAGCAGACGATTCACCTCGCGCGGATAGACGCCCGGCAGGCACGTGGTGCGATGTTCGCCTCGCACTCGCTGTCCTTCGGTGCGCGCCTGGCTCGCAACGACATTCACACGCGGTTCGACGGTGAGGGCTGCGAGGCCCTGCTCAACGGGCTCTATCACGTCGATGGTCGCCGCCATGTCGACCATCACACCAGTATCGACCACGCCCAGCCGCGCGGCAGCAGCCGCGAGTTCTACCGTGGTCTGCTCGATGGCAACTCGCGCGGCGTGTTCGTCGGACGCATCGTGGTGGCGCAGGACGCCCAGCGCAGTGATGCCATGCAGCGCTGCGACAACCTGCTGCTGTCCCGCCTGGCCGAAGCCGACGCCCGCCCGGAACTCGAGATCTATGCCGACGACGTCAAGTGCGCACACGGTGCCACCGTGGGCCAGATCGACGACGACAGCCTGTTCTATCTGCAATCGCGCGGCCTCGACGAGGTGCATGCGCGCCGGTTGCTGACTTACGCATTCGCTGCCGCGGCGCTCGAACGCATCGCGCTCGCGCCGCTGCGCCAGCGCGCGCGGGCCGCCTTGCTGGCGCGCCTGCCGGGCGGCGAATTGCTGGAGGAACTGCTGTGAACGCGATCGCCCCCACCGCCCTCGCACCCGAGCGCCTGCAGGTCGCCGGAGACTTCCCGATCCTGGCGCGCCCGGTGCGCAAGCGTCGGCTGGTCTATCTGGACAACGGGGCGACGACGCAGAAGCCCGATGCGGTGATCGAGGCCGAGCGCGGCTTCTACCGCGAATCCAACGCCAATATCCATCGCGGCGTGCACTGGCTGTCGCAGCATGCCACCGACCTCTACGAGGCCGCGCGCCGGACGGTGCAGGGCTTCATCAACGCCGCCGCTGCGGACGAGATCGTGTTCACCCGCGGCACCACCGAGGCGATCAACCTCGTCGCCAACAGTTGGGGACGTGCGCAGCTCGTGGCCGGCGACGAGATCCTGATCACGACGCTGGAGCACCATTCGAACATCGTGCCGTGGCAACTGCTGTGCGAGGCCACCGGCGCGGTGCTGAAGGTGGCGCCCGTCACCGATGCGGGCGAGCTCGAGCTCGACGCCTTCGATGCCCTGCTCGGGCCGCGCACCCGGATGGTGGCCATCGCCCATGTGTCCAACGCCCTCGGTACGGTGAATCCGGTTGCCACCCTCATCGAGCGCGCGCACGCCGTGGGCGCGCTCGTGCTGGTCGATGGCGCCCAGGCAGTGGCGCACCAGCGTGTGGACGTACAGGCGCTGGGCTGCGATTTCTATGCCTTTTCCGGCCACAAGCTCTACGGGCCCACCGGCACCGGCGTCCTCTATGGCCGCGCCGAGCTGCTCGCGGCCATGCCGCCGTGGCAGGGTGGCGGCGACATGATCCGCACGGTGAGCTTCGAACGCAGCACCTACGCCGAGCCGCCGCAGCGCTTCGAGGCCGGCACGCCGAACATCGCCGGCACGATCGGCCTCGCCGCCGCGATCGACTACGTGCAGGCCATCGGCCTGGACCGCATCGCGGCCTACGAACACGGCTTGCTCGACAAGGCGACCGCCGCGGTCGGCGACATTCCCGGCCTGCGCGTGATCGGCACGGCGGCCGACAAGGCAGCCATCCTGTCCTTCGTCGTGGACGGCATCCATCCGCACGACCTCGGCACCATTCTCGACATGGAAGGGGTGGCGATCCGCGCCGGCCACCATTGCGCGATGCCGCTGATGAAGCGCTTCGGCATTCCGGGCACCGCCCGTGCCTCGCTTGCGATGTACAACGACGAGGCCGATATCGCCACGCTGGTGGAGGCCATTCACAAGGCGCAGGACATGTTCGGCACGAGGCGACCACGATGAGCGACATGGACGGCAATCTGCGCGAGCTGTACCAGGAAGTGATCTTCGACCACAACCGCCAGCCGCGGAACTTCCATGCCATGGACGACGCCGATCGCGTCGCCGACGGCAACAACCCGCTGTGCGGCGACGAGCTCACGGTGTACCTGCGTATCGCCGATGGCGTGGTGACCGACGCAAGCTTCGTCGGCCACGGCTGCGCGATCTCCACCGCTTCGGCCTCGCTGATGACCGAAGCGGTCAAGGGCAAGCCGGTCGAGGAAGTCGAAGCCCTGTTCCGCGACTTTCACGCCCTGCTCACCGACACCCCGCCCAAGCGCGATTTCGGCAAGCTCGAGGTCCTCACCGGGGTGCGCGAATTTCCCGCACGGGTGAAATGCGCCACGCTCGCCTGGCACACGCTGCACAACGCGCTGGTCGGGGACCACAAGCCCGCGCGCACGGAATAAGGAGGTCGCCATGGGCGACGCATTCGGCGAAACCGATTCACGTACCCTGCTGCGCGACTGCGCGGCGGTCAGCGTTCCCTGGGGCAAGCCGGAAACGCTGGAAGAAGGCCGCTACGCGCTGATCACCCAGCGCCTCGGCGGCTCGATCACGGTCATGAGCGGCGGCAACCTCTACCGCATCGACGAGCGCAACGCCGACGCGCTCGGCCTCGAACCACGCCTCGTCCAAACGCCGGTGGCGGCCGACGATGGCGACGAGCGCAGTGCCGAGTCGATTGAAGCGGCCGCCTGGGCTCAGCTGGGGACCTGTTTCGACCCGGAGATCCCGATCGACATCGTCAACCTCGGCCTGGTCTACGCGTGCACCGCCGAGCCCCTGGGCGGGGGCAGGTTCCGCCTCGCGGTGAGCATGACGCTGACGGCGCCCGGCTGCGGCATGGGAACGCTGATCGCCGATGAGGCGAGGGAGAAGCTGCTCGCGATTCCCGGCGTCGACGATGCCGAGGTCGACCTCGTGTGGGACCCGCCCTGGAGCCGTGAAATGATGAGCGAGGCCGCACGCCTCGAAATGGGTATGTTCTGAGTTCGAGCCCCTCGCGCAGAACAAGCGCTGGCGCGGCTTCACGGCCCTTGTGCCTTTCATGACATCCGGATTCACGCGGGCGGCGGCCGAGTTTTCTTACATTTGCGCGGCCGATCAACGGTTTGCAGCATCGGATCGGTGGTGTCTAATGCGCCCGCCGCCTCGGGG
>JBFGZP010000269.1:0-4673 GCA_041586695.1 Thauera sp. | reverse complement strand
TTGGCGATCTCGTTCGCGTGCAGCAGCAGCTTGCGGGTGCGCACCGGGTCCGTCTTGACGTGGGTCGATGCGCTGAGCAGCGGGGTGATATGCATGCCGAGGATGAAGATCTCCTCGCCGCGGACGATGACGTAGGCCTCCTTGATGTTGGAGCGCCCGGCGCGGATCGCCTTCACCTCCCAACCCTCGAGGACGAGGCCGGCCTCGTACTTTTCCTCGATGAAATAGTCGTGGTAGGCCTTGCGGTTGTCGACGATGCTCATGGGGTGAAGATCCTTCGGGCTTGCGGGGCGCGCAGCGATGGAGCGCTCAAGCGCGGCACGAGGGCGAAGGTTCGCCGCTCATGCGGTAGAATCGCGCATTTTAGCAGTTCGGCAAAGCGAACATCTGATCCGGACTGCACCACCTGCACGCGTTCCTCATGGCCGACGTCAAGAAGCTTGTCCTGATCGAATTCACGCCCGAGCAGATGTTCGACCTGGTCGACCGCTGTGAGGACTATCCCAAGTTCCTGCCCTGGTGTGGCGGGACGGAGCTGCACAAGCGCACCGATACGCTCACCGCGGCGACGATTCACATCAACTACCACGGCATCAAGGCGCACTTTTCCACCGAGAACGAGAAGCGCCGGCCGAACGAGATGAAGCTGCGGCTTACCGACGGGCCGTTCACGCATCTGGATGGCCACTGGGTGTTCACGGCGCTGGGCGATACCGCCTGCAAGGTGGAATTCAGCCTGCACTACCAGTTCGCGAGCAAGCTGCTGGACAAGGTCCTCGGCCCGGTCTTCAACCACATCGCCAACACCTTCGTCGATTCCTTCGTCAAGCGCGCCGGGCAGATCTACACGAAAGGCGCGGCATGAGCGGGACGATCCGGGTCGACGTGGTGTTTGCGCTGGCGCAGCAGCAGGAACTGGTGCACCTCGAGCTGCCCGAGGGCGCGACGGCACGCCAGGCGGTGGAGCGCTCCGGGCTGTTGCAGAAGTACCCGGACATCAACCTCGATGGGCAAAACAAGCTCGGCATCTACGCCAAGCTCGCCAAGCCCGACACCGTGTTGCGCGATCGCGACCGGGTGGAAATCTACCGTCCGCTGATCGCCGACCCGAAGGCGGTGCGCAAGAAGCGGGCGGACGAGGGCAAGGCGATGAAGAAGGGCGGCGGACCGGCCGAGGAACAGGCCTGAGGCCGGTCGCCGGCGGCGCGACGCACTCGGCCCTATGAATCGGCCCTATGACTGGCAGTTCTGTTCGAGCTGTTGCTGCTGGCGGTCGATCTCTGCCGCGCGTGCGGCGTCGTCGAGGAACTCGCGCTCGCCCGCGGAGTTGAAGCGCGACACGCGCTGCCCCGAGTTGAGCGCAGCGAGCTGGTTGCGGAGCTGTTCGCAAAAGCGCTGGCGGTCGGCCATCTCCGCCGCCTCCAGTTTGTCCTTGGCTTCGGCCTCGGCTTCCGCGGCACGGCGTTGGCGGAATTCCAGCTCGCGCTCGGCAAGGGTCTTCGGCTTGTTCGATGCCGCCATCGTGGCGCCGCTTGCGGCCGCCGCAGCGGGCGCGTCCTGCGCCTGGCGCTGGCGCGGGTCCTGCAGCAGCTTCACCTCGCCGGTGGCGGGAGGTTGGTCCGCGTAGTTGAGCCGACCGTCCTTGTCACGCCAGCTATAGACCTGGGCTGCCGCGGGCAGTGCGACGAACAGGGCAAGGAGCAGGACCGCTAGGCGCATCGTCGAAAATCTCCGGAATCCGCTTCTTACATGGTGCGAGAGGCGTCTGTATAATACGGATTTGGTTGAAAGGATAAAAGCCATGCGAGTGATTCAGAAGGCGCTGACGTTCGATGACGTCCTTCTCGTACCCGCCCACTCCACGGTCCTCCCCCGCGATGTAAATCTGCAAAGCCAGGTCACGCGTCGCATTCGTCTCAATATCCCGCTGGTCTCGGCGGCGATGGATACCGTTACCGAATCCCGCCTCGCTATCGCACTCGCGCAGGACGGCGGAATCGGCATTGTGCACAAGAACTTCACGCCGAAACAACAGGCGACGGAGGTGCACAAGGTCAAACGTCACGAATCGGGCATGCTGAAGGACCCGATCACCGTTCCGCCGACGATGACCGTGCGCGAAGTTATCGCGCTGCAGCGCCAGCACAAGTTCTCCGGCCTGCCGGTGGTGCTCGGCAACAAGGTGGTGGGCATCGTGACCAATCGCGACACCCGCTTCGAGTCGAAGCTCGACCAGCCGATTTCCTCGATCATGACCCCGCAGGAGCGTCTCGTCACCGTCAGGGAAGGCGCCGGTCTCGACGAAGCGCGCGAACTGCTGCGCGAGCACCGGCTCGAGCGCGTGCTGGTGATGAATGACGCCGGCGAACTGCGTGGCCTCATCACCGTCAAGGATATGATGAAGGCGACCGAGCACCCGATGGCGGCCAAGGACGAACTGGGCCGTCTGCGCGTGGGTGCTGCAATCGGCGTTGGTGCCGGCACCGAGGAACGGGCCGAACTGCTGGCGGAGGCGGGTGTGGACCTCATTGTCGTGGACACCGCGCACGGGCATTCCCAGGGTGTGCTCGATCGCGTGAAGTGGGTGAAGAGGAATTTCCCGCATGTCGAGGTGGTGGGGGGCAACATCGCCACCGCCGCAGCCGCGCTGGCGCTGGTCGATGCCGGTGCGGACGGTATCAAGGTCGGCATCGGCCCGGGCTCGATCTGCACCACGCGCATCGTCGCCGGTGTCGGGGTGCCGCAGATCACGGCCGTGGACAACGTCGCCAACGCGCTCGCCGGTACCGGCGTGCCGCTGATAGCGGACGGCGGCATCCGCTACTCCGGCGACATCGCCAAGGCGATCGCTGCCGGTGCGAACGTGGTGATGCTCGGCGGCCTGTTCGCCGGCACCGAGGAAGCGCCCGGCGAAACCGTGCTCTACCAGGGGCGCTCGTACAAGTCCTACCGCGGCATGGGCTCGCTCGGCGCGATGCAGAAGGGCGCAGCGGACCGTTACTTCCAGGACGAGAACTCGGGCAACATCGACAAGCTCGTGCCCGAAGGTATCGAGGGCCGCGTGCCCTACAAGGGCACGGTCGGTGCGGTGATCCATCAGCTGATCGGCGGCCTGCGTGCATCGATGGGCTATCTTGGTGCCGAGAGCATTCCGGCAATGCACGATCGCGCACAGTTCGTCGAGATCACCTCGGCGGGCGTGCGCGAGTCCCACGTCCATGACGTTCAGATCACGCAGGAAGCGCCCAACTACCACGTCGGCTGAGGTTTCAATCCCATACGGATCAGGCGGCCACGTGCCGCCTTTCTTCTTTTTGAGACGGACATGTCCCACCAGAAAATCCTCATCCTCGACTTCGGCTCCCAGGTCTCCCAGCTCATCGCCCGCCGTGTGCGCGAGCAGCAGGTGTATTGCGAGCTGCACCCCTTCGACGTCTCCGACGAGTTCGTGCGCGAGTTCGGTGCGCACGGCATCATCCTGTCGGGTGGGCCGAACTCGGTCTATGCGGCGCAGGACTGGCAGGCACCGCAGGCGGTGTTCGAGCTCGGCGTGCCGGTGCTGGGCATCTGCTACGGCATGCAGACGATGGCCGAGCAGCTCGGCGGCAAGGTGGAGAGTTCGACGACGCGCGAGTTCGGCTATGCCGAGATGCGCGCCCGCGGCCACTCGCGCCTGTTCGAGGGCATCGAGGATCGCAGCAATTCAGAGGGCCATGGCCTGCTCGACGTGTGGATGAGCCACGGCGACAAGGTTACCGCGCTGCCGCCCGGCTTCAAGATCATCGGCAGCAATGAGTCCACCCCGATCGCGGCCATGGCCGACGAGACGCGCGGCTTTTACGGCGTTCAGTTCCATCCGGAAGTCACCCACACGATCAAGGGCAAGGAGATCGTCGCCCGCTTCGTCCATGAGATCTGCGGTTGCGGCCACGACTGGAACATGCCGGACTACATCGCCGAGGCGGTGGAGCGGATCCGCGAGCAGGTCGGCGACGAGGAGGTCATCCTCGGCCTGTCGGGCGGCGTCGATTCCTCGGTGGCGGCAGCGCTGATCCATCGCGCCATCGGCGACCAGCTCACCTGCGTGTTCGTCGACCACGGCCTGCTGCGCCTCAACGAGGGGCGCATGGTGATGGACATGTTCGTCGGTCGCCTCCATGCGAAAGTCATCCACGTCGATGCCTCGGAGCAGTTCCTCGGTCATTTGAAGGGCGTGAGCGACCCGGAGCAGAAGCGCAAGATCATCGGCCGCGAATTCGTCGAGGTGTTCCAGTCCGAGGCGAAGAAGCTGCCGAAGGCGAAATGGCTGGCACAGGGCACGATCTATCCCGACGTGATCGAATCGGGCGGCGCCAAGAACAAGAAGGCGCAAACGATCAAGAGCCACCACAACGTCGGCGGCCTGCCCGCGACGCTCGGCCTGAAACTGCTCGAGCCGCTGCGCGAGCTGTTCAAGGACGAGGTGCGCGAGCTCGGCGTGGCACTCGGCCTGCCCCACGACATGGTCTATCGCCATCCCTTCCCGGGGCCCGGCCTGGGCGTGCGCATCCTCGGCGAGGTCAAGTCCGAATACGCCGATATGCTGCGGCGCGCCGACGCGATCTTCATCGACGAGCTGCGCGCCGCGGACTGGTACGACAAGACCAGCCAGGCCTTCGCGGTCTTCCTGCCGG
>JBFGZP010000268.1:0-4682 GCA_041586695.1 Thauera sp. | reverse complement strand
GTGGTGTTCGACGACATCTCGCGCCTGGTCGCGGCACAGCGTACCGCGGCCTGGGCGGAGGTGGCACGGCGCCTGGCGCACGAGATAAAGAACCCGCTCACGCCGATCCAGCTCTCGGCCGAGCGGCTGGCGTTCAAGCTCGCCGATCGTCTCGACGCCGACGGTCGCGAGATGCTGGAGCGGTCGACGCGTACTATCGTCAACCAGGTCGAGGCGATGAAGAACCTGGTCAACGCCTTCCGCGATTATGCGAAACTGCCGGCCCCGCATTTCGTGCCGACCGATCTCAACGCGCTGATCCGCGAGATGTTGAATCTCTACGAGAGCTCGCCGGTAAGGATCCGCGCCGAGTTGGGCACGGACCTGCCGCCTGTGCAGGGTGACCCCACGCAGATTCGTCAGGTGATACACAATATGCTGCAGAATGCCGAGGACGTGCTGGTCGACCGGGACGATGGCGAGGTCGATATCATCACCCGGCGCGAGGGCGAGCGGGCCGTTATGCTGTGCCGTGACAATGGGCCCGGTTTCCCCGACGAAGTGCTGGCCCATGCCTTCGAACCCTACTTCACCACCAAGTCCCGCGGTACCGGACTCGGTCTGGCGATGGTGAAGAAGATCGTGGATGAACACGGCGGCGAAGTCAGGCTGGCGAACCGCGAAGGAAGCGGGGCCGAGGTGCGGATTCGCCTGCGCCTGGCAGCAAACCAAGGTGATAACTGAACGATGCCAAAGATCCTCATCGTCGACGACGAAGTCGGCATTCGCGAACTGCTCTCAGAGATCCTTCGTGACGAAGGTTACGACGTGCAGCTTGCCGAGAATGCCTCGGCGGCGCGCGCGGCGCGCAACGCGGCGCGGCCCGATATCGTGCTGCTCGATATCTGGATGCCCGACACCGACGGCATCACCCTGTTGAAGGAGTGGGCCGCCAACGGCCAGCTCAACATGCCGGTGGTGATGATGTCCGGCCACGGCACGATCGACACCGCGGTGGAGGCGACGCGCATCGGTGCGATCGACTATCTGGAGAAACCGATCGCGTTGCAGAAGCTGCTGGCGGCGGTAAAGCGCGGCCTGCAGCGTCCGCAGGCCCCGGGCGCCCCGGCGCCGCTGACCCTGGCGGCGTTCAGCCGTTCGGTGCCGCTGCGCGAACTCAAGCGCCGCATCGAACAGATCGCCGCGAGTTCGCGCGTCGTGCTGCTGCGGGTCGGCAGCGGCAGCCTGGCCGAACTGGTGGCTCGCAGCGTGCAGGCCAATGGCGCACCCTGGCTCGACCTCGCAGCGGTCAGTGCGCCGCTCGACCTGACCCAGTTGCAGGCCTGTCATGGCGGGGTGCTGTTCGTGAACGAGCTGTCGCGGCTGTCGCGCGCGCAGCAGAAGAACCTGGCCTTCGCCCTCGCACGGCTCGAGCGCTACGACCTGCGCCTGCTCGCGGCGACCGACCACTCCCAGGAGGCGCTGCTCGGCGAGGGCTGGGACGAGATCCTGCTCGGACGGCTGTTCGAGGTGAGCCTGGTGCCGCCCTCGATTTCCGAGGTCAAGGACGACCTGCCCGAACTTGCGAGCCAGATCCTGGTGCATCTGGTCGAGGGCGGCGAGGTGCCGCTGCGGCAGTTTTCCACCGCCGCGCTGAACCAGTTGCGCAATCTGCCCTGGCCGGGAGGCTATGCGGAGCTGCGCGCGGCGGTGAAGTCGCTCGCGCTCGGCACGCTGGAAGACGAGATCGCCGGTGCCGACGTGCGCCGGCTGCTGCCGCCGGATATTGCCGCCGGTGCCTGCGGCGTGTCGCTCGATCAGCCCTTGCGCGAGGCGCGCGAGGCCTTCGAGCGGCTGTATTTCGAGCATCACCTGCGCCTCGAGGGCGGCAACATGACGCGCCTGGCGGAGAAGACCGGCCTCGAGCGCACGCATCTTTACCGCAAGCTCAAGCAACTAGGCGTGCAGGCAGGGCGCCGGCAGGAGGACAGCTGATTCTTCAGAACGTTGTTGCGCTGCAACATTCTGTTTCAGCTTGGGGTGCTGAAGCGTAGAATCGGACGCCTTTGAGCCACGCGGGATCACCCGGTGAAAATAATCATTCTCGGTGCAGGCCAGGTCGGCGCCTCGGTGGCCGAAAACCTGGTTTCCGAAGCGAACGACATCACCCTGGTCGATACCAGCCCCGACTACCTGGCCTCGGTGCGCGAGCGCCTCGAGGTCCGCACCGTCTGCGGCAATGCCGCCTCGCCCACGGTCTTGCGCGAGGCCGGCGCCGAGGATGCAGACCTGCTGATCGCGGTGACGCAATCGGACGAGACCAACCTCTGTGCCTGTCGCATCGCCAAGGCGATCTTCAACCTGCCGACCCGCATCGCCCGCCTGCGCTCGACCGACTATGGCGATTACCCCGAGCTGCTCGCGGCCGAAAACTTCGCGGTCGATTTCTCGATCTGCCCGGAGCAGGTCGTCACCGAATACATCAAGCGGCTGATCGCCTTCCCCGAGGCGCTGCAGGTGCTGGAGTTCGCCGACGGCGTGGTGAGCCTGATCGGCGTGCGCGCCTTCGAGGGCGGCCCGCTGGTCGGGCATCCGCTAAAGGCCCTGCGCTTTCACCTGCCGAACGTCGAGGTGCGCATCGCCGCGATCTATCGTCAGGGCGAGCCGATCACCCCCGAGGGCGACACCGTCATCCTGGCCGGTGACGAGGTCTTTTGTCTCGCGGCGACGGTACACATCCGCCAGGTGATGCGCGAACTGCGCCGCTCGGACAAACCGATGCGCCGCATCATGATCGCCGGCGGCGGCAACATCGGCTTCCGCCTGGCGCGCTCGATCGAAGAAAACTACCACGTCAAGATTCTCGAGGTGAACCGGGACCGCGCCGAAATGCTCGCCACCCAGTTGTCGAAGACGCTGGTGCTGCGCGCCGACTCCACCGACGAGAAGCTGCTCGAAAGCGAGGGCATCGACGAGACCGACCTGTTCGTCGCCCTCACCAACGACGAGGAAGACAACATCATGTCGGCGTCGCTGGCCAAGCGCATGGGTGCGCGCCGCACGCTGGCATTGATCAACCGCAAGAGCTATGTCGACCTGGTGCAGGGCGGCCCGATCGACATCGCGATCTCTCCCGCGCACACCTCGATCGGCACGCTGCTTGCACATGTGCGCCGCGGCGATGTGGTGGCGGTGCACAGCCTGCGCCGCGGCGCCGCCGAGGCGCTGGAGATCATCGCCCACGGCAGCCCGAAGGACTCCAAGGTGGTCGGCCGCCCGCTCGAGGACGTCGCCCTGCCCAAGGGCGCGACAATCGGCGTCATCGTCCGCGACGACAGGCGCGACGACGGCAGCGTGGCCCGGCGCGAGGTGATCATTCCGCACCACGACACGGTGATTCGCGAGGACGATCACGTCATCGTCTTCTGCACGCACAAGAAGCTCGTGCGCAAGGTCGAGAAGCTGTTCCAGGTCGGCTTCACCTTTCTCTGACAACGGGATATTTCTTCATGCGCGCGTATCACCCCGCATTGAATGCGCTCGGCATGATCATCATGTTCTTCGGGCTGTTGATGGGTTTCCCGCTGGCGGTGTCGTTCATCCTCGGCGACGGCGCCACGCTGGCCTACGATCAGGCCATCGTGTTCACCTTCTTCGCCGGCCTGCTGCTGTGGGCGACGACGCGCGTGCAGCGCCGCGACCTTCGCGTCCATGACGGCTTCTTCCTGGTCGCGGCCACCTGGCTGGTTCTGCCCTTGTTCGGCGCCCTCCCCCTGCTCGCCTACCTGCCGACCCTGAGCTTCACCGACGCGTATTTCGAGGCGGTGTCCGGTCTCACCGCCACGGGCGCCACGGTCATGAGCGGGCTCGACAACCTGCCGATCTCGATCAACCTGTGGCGCACTTTCATGCACTGGGTCGGCGGCATGGGGGTCATCGTGCTGGTGGTGGCGATCCTTCCGCTGCTGGGCATCGGCGGTCGCCAGCTGTACAAGGCCGAGGTGCCGACGCCGATGAAGGACGCCAGTCTGACGCCGCGCATCGCCGAAACGGCGAAGGGCCTGTGGATGACGTATTCGCTGCTCACGGTGGCCTGCGCGGTGTCGCTGTGGCTGGCGGGTCTGGATGGCTGGGATGCGCTGATCCACGCGTTCTCGATCGCGGGCCTCGGCGGCTTCTCGAGCAAGGACGCCTCGCTCGGCCATTTCGACAACGTCAATGTCGAGATGGTCGCCCTGGTTTTCGCCCTGCTCGCCGGGATGAACTACGCCACCCACTATCTCGCCCTGATCCGGCGCTCGCCCCGCCCCTACCTGCGCGATCCGGAAATTCCGTTCTACTTCGCCGTGCTCGCGCTGAGCATTGCCCTGCTGACCGTCTACCTGATGCAGTTCAAGGCCCACGCCGACCTGCTGACCACGCTGCGCTACGTGAGCTTTCACGTCGTCTCGATCTCGACCTCGCTCGGCCTGTCGACCTACGACTACACCCTGTGGCCGATGTTCGCGCAGATCTGGGTGCTGTTCCTGGGCAGCTTCATCGCCTGTTCCGGCTCGACCGGTGGCGGCATCAAGATGATGCGGGCGATGATCCTGTACAAGCAGGTGTTTCGCGAGATCGTGCGCTCCCTGCATCCGAACGCGGTGCGTCCGGTGCGCATGGGCCGCCAGCCGGTGCCGGAGACCATCCTGCATGCGGTGCTC
>JBFGZP010000267.1:0-4721 GCA_041586695.1 Thauera sp. | reverse complement strand
GGCCGAACCCATGATGCCGAACATGTCGGTGACGCCATTGGCCACCAGGGTTTCAACGAACGCCTCCGAGGGCGTCATCTTGGTCGGGCCGCTCACGACGCTGCGGGTGTCTGCGCTGGCTTGGCTCATCTTTGGCTGTCTCCTGAAGAGTTCTATGAATACACATTAATCGGAATAAAACATTCCGCTATTCGGTACGTGACCGAACTGTAGAAGCTCAGCGCACAAAGGTCAACACAAGATTCTAAAAAACGGTACGATTTGTCCATTATTTAGAAACAGGCATAAGAGGATTTATCATGAACGAGATCCGAATGACGCGCTCGGAGGTCACCAAGATCGACGGTGATACGCCGACGATGCGACTACTGGCCCTGCTCGAAGTGATCGCGGCAAAGGACCAGTTGTTCTCGCTGCAGGGGCTGGTAGAGGAAACCGGCCTGCCGAAGCCGACCCTGCATCGCATGCTCCAGCAGCTCGAGTCCGCCGGCATGCTCCAGCGCGACAGCGACGGCCGTCACTACGGCACCGGCGTGCGGCTGCGCCGCCTGGCCGAGAACCTGCTTCTCAACGATACCCGCCACGGTGCACGCCACCTCGTCTTGCGCCAGCTTGTCGAGGAAGTCGGCGAGAGCTGCAACATCACCGCCCTGTCCGGTAGCGAGGTGCTCTACCTCGACCGCGTCGAGACACTTGCGCCGCTGCGCTTCTATCTGCATCCGGGTTCGCGCGTACCGGTGCATTGCTCGTCGAGCGGCAAGGTCTTCCTGGCGCAGATGAGCCCCGCCCAGCGGCGCCGCCTGCTCGCCCATGTTCCGCTCACGCCCTACACGAAGAACACCATGTGCGATCTCGACAGGCTCGAGGCCGAGATCGAACGTGTGCGCGAGGACGGCTATGCCTTCGACGACGAGGAGTTCCTGCCCGGCCTGTTCTGCGTTGCCGTGCTGGTGCCGGGCACGAACGGTCGCTCGAACATGGGGATCGCCATCCAGGGGCCGACCATCCGCATGACGCGGGACAAGGCCCTGGGGTATCTGCCTGCCCTCAAGCGCGCGGCGAACGCACTGGCGGCGATCGAGGAGGAAGACGAGGACGGTGCCAAGCCCGCTGCAAGGGCCTGAGCGGGCGATCGAACGGAAGGCTTGGTCGAATGAGAATCGCAGTCCTCGGCGCGGGGGTGGTCGGCGTGAGCACCGCCTGGTACCTCGCGCGCTGCGGCCACGAGGTGACCGTGTACGAGCGCCAGCCCGCGCCCGCGCTCGAGACGAGCTTCGCCAACGGCGGACAGATTTCGGTTTCGCACGCCGAGCCCTGGGCCAACCCGGCGACGCCGCTGAAGGCCTTGCGCTGGCTCGGCAAGGAGGACGCGCCGCTGCTGTTCCGCCTGCAGGCCGATTCCGCCCTGCTGCGCTGGACGCTGCGATTCCTGCGCGAGTGCCTGCCCGCACGGACGCGCGACAACATCCGCCGCATCGTCGAACTCGCGTCCTACAGCCGACACGAGCTCAAGGGGCTTCGCGCCCGGCTCGCGGTCGAGGGTGGGCTCGATTATGACCATCTCGAGCGCGGGATCCTGCACATCTACACCGACGAGGCCGAGTTCGAGCACGCCATCGCGGCGTCCGCGGCGCTGCGGGAATTCGGCTGCGACCGCAGGCCGGTGTCGGCCGCCGTCTGCGTCGACATCGAGCCCGCGCTGGCCGCGGCAAGGGGGCTGCTGGTCGGCGGCGACTTCACGTCGGACGACGAGTCCGGCGACGCGCACAAGTTCACCACCCAACTGGCGGCACACTGCCGGCGCGAAGGCGTGGATTTCCAGTTCGGCACCGTGGTCACCGGCCTGAACCTGGCCGGCGGGCGGATCACCTCGCTCACCACCCTGCGCGGCGAGGTGAAGACCGCCGACGCCTTCGTCCTCGCCACCGGCAGCTACAGCCCGAAGCTGCTGCGCCCGCTCGGGCTCGACCTGCCGGTCTACCCGGCAAAGGGCTATTCGGCCACGATCCCGCTGTCGGCGAACAGCATCGCCCCCACCACCAGCCTCACCGACGACGGCCACAAGCTCGTCTTCTCCCGCCTCGGGAATCGCCTCAGGGTCGCCGGTACGGCCGAGTTCACCGGTTTCGACCTGCGCCTGAATGCGACCCGCTGCGAGGCGATCATGCGCCGCGTCGGGCGCCTGTTCCCGGATCTGGCACCGGCCGGCCCGCCGGCATTCTGGTGCGGGCTGCGGCCGGTGACGCCATTCAGCGTCCCGCTCGTCGGCGCCACCCGCTATCCGAACCTGTGGCTGAACACCGGCCACGGCACGCTGGGCTGGACCATGGCCTGCGGGTCGGCGGCAGCCTTGTCCGACCTCATCGGTGGCCGGACGCCGCAGATTGCCCTGAGGCCGACCTGAACGACGTCAGCTCAATGCATCCCACAGCAGCTTGACGCCCGAGAGCGCGAGGGCGGCGGTGGCGAAGAAGTAGAACGGCCGCTCGGGAATGCGTCTCAACAGGCGCATGCCCAGCCATACCCCGACCGGCACCAGCGGCAGCAGCATCGCCGACATCAGCAGCGTGTCGCGGCTGAACAGGTTCAGGCCGAGGTAGAACGGCAGCTTGGCCAGGTTGATCACAGCGAAAAAGAACACCGAGGTGGCGACGAAGCGCTCCTTCGGCAGCTTGCGGCCGAGCAGGTAGGCCATCACCGGTGGCCCGCCGGCGTGTGCCAGGGTGCTGGTGAAGCCCGCGCCGGCGCCGCACAGCCAGGCGAACACCTTCCGGCGCGTACTGTCTGCCGGGGCCCCGGGTGCACCGTGGCGCAGCACGCGGTCCGCGGCGAAGCCGAGCGCGATGAGGCCGACCACAGCCTTCACCATGCGGTCCGACATCAGGCCGAAAGCCAGCGTGCCCAGGCCGATGCCGAGCAGCGCCGCCGGGATCAGCATGCGCAGGTCCGACCAGTCTGCCTTGCCCCGCCAGGCGCGGATGCCGACCATGTCGATGGCAATCAACACCGGGAGCACCACCGCCACCGCGTCGCGCGGCGAGATCCACATCGACATGAAGGGCACCGCCAGCCCGCCGAGCGCGCCGCCCAGGCCGGACTTGGAGATCCCGGTGAGCAGGATCGCGATAGCGGTGACGATCCAGCCAGCGCTGTCCATTTCCACGCAACACGCCCTCGATCACGATGACCACGAAAAACGAAGGCGACCCGCAGGTCGCCTCCTTGCCTGTCCGCAGCGCTTGAACCGGATCAGCGCGGCAGGACGCTCTCGCCCATGAGGAACAGATCGACTTCGCGAGCACACTGACGACCTTCGCGAATTGCCCAGACGACCAGGGACTGGCCGCGGCGCATGTCGCCGGCGGCGAACACCTTGTCGACGTTGGTGGCGTAGCAGCCTTCGCCATCGGTGGTCGCCTTGGCGTTTCCGCGCGCGTCCTTGTCGACGCCGAAGGCCTCGAGCACGCTGCCGGCCGGATGGACGAAGCCCATCGCGAACAGGACGAGATCGGCCTTGATATCGAACTCGGAGCCGGGGACCTCGCTCATGCGGCCGTCCTTCCACTCGAGGCGCACGGCCTTGAGGGCCTTGACCTTGCCGTTCTCGCCGATGAACTCCTTGGTGGCGACGGCGAAGTCGCGCTCGCAGCCCTCTTCGTGCGACGACGAGGTGCGCAGCTTGGTCGGCCAGTAGGGCCAGGTCAGCGCCTTGTTCTCCTGCTCGGGCGGCATCGGCATGAGCTCGAACTGGGTCACGCCGACCGCGCCGTGGCGGTTGGAGGTGCCGACGCAGTCGGAACCGGTGTCGCCTCCGCCGATCACCACCACATGCTTGTCCTTGGCGGAGATCGGGTTCGGCGAGCCGCCGGCGACCTGCTTGTTCTGCGGGATGAGGAACTCGAGGGCGAAATGCACGCCGTCGAGATCACGCCCTGGCACCGGCAGGTCGCGCGGGACTTCGGAGCCACCGGTCAGCATGACGGCATCGAAGTCCTTCTTGAGTTGCTCGGCGCTGACCACTGCCTTCGCATCGTTGACGATGCCGGCCGGCAGCTCGCGGGCGCCGACGATGACGCCGGTGCGGAACACAACGCCTTCGGCCTGCATCTGCTCTACGCGACGGTCGATGAGGCCCTTCTCCATCTTGAAGTCGGGAATGCCGTAGCGCAGCAGGCCGCCAATGGTCTCGTTCTTCTCGAACACGGTGACGTCGTGGCCGGCGCGCGCCAGCTGCTGCGCGGCCGCCAGGCCGGCAGGGCCGGAGCCGACCACCGCCACCTTCTTGCCGGTATTCACCGCCGCGGGCTGCGGCAGCACCCAGCCTTCTTCCCAGGCCTTGTCGATGATCGCGTGCTCGATCGACTTGATGCCGACCGGGTCGGCGTTGATGTTCAGCGTACACGCTGCCTCGCAGGGCGCGGGGCAGATGCGGCCGGTGAACTCGGGGAAGTTGTTGGTGGAATGCAGCACCTCGATCGCCTCGCGCCAGTTGCCGCGATACACGAGGTCGTTCCAGTCGGGGATGATGTTGTTGACCGGGCAGCCGCTGTTGCAGAAGGGGATGCCACAGTCCATGCAGCGCGCACCCTGTACGGCTGCATCCTCGTCGCTCAGGCGAAGGACGAACTCCTTGTAGCTCTTGACCCGCTTGTCGACCGGCTCGTAGGCCTCCGACAGACGCTGGTATTCAAGAAATCCGGTTGGCTTGCCCATTTATGCGG
>JBFGZP010000266.1:0-4737 GCA_041586695.1 Thauera sp. | reverse complement strand
GACGTGGCGCAGGAAGGCCCAGCCCCAGCTGTTGCAACCGATCAGGCCGCGACCGAAGCGGCCGGCATAGGCGTCGTCGATGAAGCGGCGCACGAGGTCGAGCCCCTGAGCGTGTCGCAGGTAAGTGCGCTCCAGGCAGGGCAGCACCCAGTTGGCACCGTCGCGCTCGATCGCGTCCAGCCAACGCTCGTCACCCGCCATGATCTCGCTGGGCGTCGGCGGCGGGACGAGGCGCCAGCCCGCAGTCGTGGCCCAGGCCTCGAGCGTCGGCGCCAGCAGGGAGTGCGGCGGGCCGACGACGAAGCGGATCGGCTCGTCGGCACTGTTGGCGCCGAGCCAGGGGCGCAGCGCCTCGTCGAGGGCGGCGGCCTCCCCGCTCACCTCCGGTGGCGGTGCAATGCGGTCGAGCTCGGCCGCCGACAGCGCTTCGGCGTTGCGCAGGCGCTCGGTGAGCGCGTTGGCGTCGTCAGAGTCGTCGCGCAGGCGCCGCAACAGCTTGCGCAACCAGCCCTGCGCCGTGTCGCTCGCAGGATCGGCCGGCGTTTCGTATTCCTTCCACGGCACGAAGCGCCAGAGGCGGGGCGATTCGTCGGACGGAGCGTTCATGATCGGGAGGGTCGGGTGCTGGATGCTGCCAACATGCCTCTGCCAGCGGATAAAATCAACCGGCAGACCGCCCTTGCCTGCCTTGCAGCGTGCGCGACATCGGCCGGCGGCTGCACAACATACATGGAGGATGCGGCGTATGTGCGGACGCTATGCGCTGTACGGCCCGCAGTCGCGGTTGCGCGAGCAGTTCGGGGTCGAACCCGTGCTGGCCTGGCCAGACCGCTACAACATCGCCCCTAGCCAGTTCGCGCCGGTCGTCTCGGCGGGCGGGGGCGGTGAGCGGCAGATCGTGCAGGCAAAGTGGGGCCTGCTGCCGAGTTGGGTGAAGGAACCGGGTGAACGCGCGCAACCGATCAATGCGAGGATCGAGACGGCTGCGGAGAAGCCGATGTTCCGCCACGCCTTCGGCAAGCGTCGGATCCTGGTGCCCGCATCGGGCTTTTACGAATGGGCGTTGAGCGGTGATCACAAGCAGCCCTGGTTCATCCATCCGCGCGGCGATGAGTTCTTCGCCCTGGGCGGGCTGCTCGAGCACTGGGAGGGGCCGGACGGTACGGTGCTGAGTTATGCCATCCTGACCATGGCCGCCAACGATCTGGTGGCGCCGATCCATGACCGAATGCCTGTCATCGTCCAGCCTGAGGACTATGCAGCCTGGCTCGACCCCGGCATGACCGAGGCGGATTCGGTGCGCGCGCTAGCCGGACCCTTCCCGTCTGCGCTGATGGAGGCCTTTCGGGTGGGGCGGGCAGTGGGGAACCCGCGCAGCGACGGCCCGGGCCTGGTAAAGCCGCTCGCCTAGCACGAACCGGCTTGTGCGCGACGATTCCCGTTGCGTCCGGCTCGGGGCGGCGCCGGCCTCGCGTGTGGGCCGACTAGCGCTGCGGGTTCGGCGCGCCGGGCGGGGGCGTGCGCCCCGGCAGGTGGCGGAACGTGATCCGGCCTTTCGTCATGTCGTAGGGCGACATCTCCAGCGACACCTTGTCACCCGCGATGATGCGGATGTGATGCTTGCGCAGCTTGCCGCCCGAGTAGGCGATCAACTTGTGGCCGTTGTCCAGGGTCACGCGGTAACGTGCGTCGGGCAGCACCTCATCGACCGTGCCGTGCATTTCAATCAGTTCTTCCTTTGCCATCGTGCGGTTCCTGTTTGCTTGAGGCAGGCAATGTACATCTTAAGTGGCAATTGGTGCAGCGATCTGCACCGGTTACTGCGCGTCCTGCCTCGAAAACCCGCCCGAGCGGTTCGAGCTCGATCGCGCGGCGGACGATATCGGCACGGGCCACGTTTCGGCCCCAGGGCGCCAGCGTGCGCAACGGATCAAGGCTCGCGGGGCGCAGAAGCGCCATCGGCCATGTCGCCGACGGCGAATCCCCGAACGGCGCGGAAAGCAGGCGCTCGCCCCAAAGGGGGGAGGCGCGAGGGCTAACCCGTAGAGGATTATTCCCTCGCCATGTGTATAGTGTTGAGGATATTCAACGTACCGAATATGCCGCTCCCGTTGCACTTTAGGGCAGGTTGCGGCGAGTTGCTACTGCAATGCACCAACGCTTGTCATGAACGGGCGATCGTGGAACCCGGGCGATCGGTGTGGCTGAAAGCGGGAATGATTCGAGATCTATGCCGGAAACGCACGAGCCGTCAAATATATTAAGCGAGAGGTCCTCGGCCGAGACCTCGGTGGTGGGTGAGCGGCTGCGCGCGCTGCGTGAGCAGAGCGGGCTGTCGCAGCGCGAACTGGCGAGAAGGTCGGGCGTGACCAACGGCATGATCTCGCTGATCGAACAGAACAAGACCAGTCCCTCGGTCGCCCTGCTGAAAAAGGTCCTGTCGGGTTTTCCGATGACCCTGGCGGGCTTCTTTTCGGGCGTGGATGAGGCGGAGCACACGCCGGTGTTCTTTGCAGCGCAGCAGCTGGACGTGATGAATAATGGCCTGATTCGATTCAGTCAGATCGGCGATCCGCGCGGCAGGCGCCTGATGCAGATCATGAACGAAACCTACCAGCCAGGCGCGGATACCGGCGAGACGATGCTTTCACACGACTCCGAGGAAGGCGGTTTCGTGATCCGTGGCCGGATCGAGGTGACGGTCGGCCACCAAGCGGCTACCCTCGGACCCGGCGACGCCTATTATTTCGACAGCCGCCTGCCACACCGCTTTCGAAACCTCGGCGACGAGGTCTGCGAGCTGGTGAGTGCATGCGCCCCGCCATCGTTCTGAGTCGAATGCCGCTCAGTCGATACTGGACAACCAAGCCGTAATTGGGCACCCGAGCGCTTCGGGTGCCAGGAGAAACAGAATGATTCCGTTTGCCATTGCCGGCATCCAGATGCACATCTCGACCCAGCACGAAAACGTCACCGCGATGGGGCGCAAGCTCGACATCCTGATGGCCCGTTTCCCATGGGTGCAGATGGTGATGTTCAGCGAACTCGCACCCTACGGGCCGTCTCCGCACCATGCGCAACCCACCGGCGGAGCGGCCGAGCACATCTTCTGCCAGATGGCGGCCCGGCACGGCGTCTGGCTGCTGCCGGGATCGATGTTCGAGCGCGTCGGCGACGACATCTTCAACACCACGCCGGTGATCGACCCGGACGGCAAGGTGGTGACGCGCTACCGCAAGATGTTCCCGTTCCAGCCCTACGAGACGGGCATCAAGCCGGGCACCGAATTCTGCGTATTCGATGTCCCCGACGTCGGACGCTTCGGCGTCTCCATCTGCTACGACATGTGGTTCCCGGAGACCACGCGGACGCTGGTTTCGATGGGCGCGGAGTGCATCCTGCATCCGACCATGACCGACACCATCGATCGCGACGTGGAGCTGCCGATCGCGCGCGCGAACGCCACCATCAACCAGTGCTACTTCTTCGACGTCAATGGCGTCGGCGACTGCGGCACCGGCCGCTCGATCGTCGTCGGCCCGTCGGGCTACGTGATCCACGAGGCCGGGGGCGGCGAGGAGACGATCCCTGTCGAGATCGACCTGTCGCGGGTACGCCGGGAGCGCGAGGTCGGCATCCGCGGCCTCGGCCAGACGCTCAAGAGCTTCCGCGACCGGCCGGTGGAGTTCCCGGCCTACCAGCCGAACTCGAAGATCGACGGCTATCTGCAGAGCCTGGGCCCGCTGACGAAGCCGTCGCGCGGATCGCGCGCCGGGGTGCCGCTGCCGGCCGGTGCGATCGCCGGCCCGGACGGCTCCATCCTCCTGCCGTCGTCCGCCAGTTCGGCCAACGACGCCACAGATTCACTGCCCGGTGCGAGTTCGCCGCATCACACCGGGTACTGAGCGGTCAGGATCCGGCGCCAGGGGGAGTTGCATGAATGCCTATCTGATGCTCGGACTCGTCATCGCCGCCCTGATCGCAATCGGCATCTGGGCAACACAGCGGCGTTCCCGAATCGCATTGCCTGAGAGGAGACAAGAGATGAGCCAGAAGATCACCAGCATGTCGGATGTGCGCCTATTCTTCCACCGCAACGAGCGCCCGATCTACTTCATCAGCGCGACCAACTTCAATCTGGCCGGCATGGACGAACGCGTGCCGCACTTCAAGCACATCAACTATATCGATTGCTACGACGGTCGCCACCCGAACGTGTTCGTGCCCAGCGAGCAGCCGCACCCGGAATTCGAGGGTATCGAGGACATCAACAATTACCTCCTCCAGCACAAGGAGGTCATCGACTACATCAAGGGACGCGGCGGCGACCCGGTGGCGGTCTTCCTGATGTTCGACGAAAAGACCGAGGCCTTGTGCAAGGAACTGGGCATCGAGATCTGGTTCCCGTCCGCTGCGCTGCGCGAGCGCTGCGACAACAAGATGGAAACCGTGCGCATCGGCAACAAGGCGGGCGTGCCGTCGGTGCCGAACGTGCTCGCCAAGGTCGACAGCTACGAGCACCTGCTCAAGCTGACGCAGGAGAACAAGCTGGGCACCGACCTGGTGATCCAGACGGCGTTCGGCGACTCCGGCCACACCACCTTCTTCATCTCCAACGAGGAGGAATGGAAAAAGCACGCCGACGAGATCGTCAAGGACCCTGAAGTCAAGGTCATGAAGCGGATCAACTGTCGCGGCGGCACGCTGGAGGCCTGCGTGACCAAGTGCGGCACCGTG
>JBFGZP010000265.1:0-4801 GCA_041586695.1 Thauera sp. | reverse complement strand
TGCCCGAAAGCAGGGCGAGCAGCGCCGAAAGCGAGAAGACGAAATCGAGCCGATTGCCCAGCCGCCCGCCGGTATGGACGAAGAGGAAGAGCACGAGCAGGGCGCCGATCAGCACGTGCACGACGCGCCAGCCGTCGAACGGGCCCAGCGCGAGGCGCGCCCAGCGCTTGCGCAGCCCGAGGACGGCCAGCGCCGCCATCAGTGCGATGGCGCTGTAGCCGCTGACCTGCTTGTAGAACTTGTCGCGCCAGATCACGTCCCAGCGCCACTCACGTTCGGCGCTGTCGGGGAAGGGAATGGCGAGCAGGGCGTAGAGCAGGGCGAGCACGCCAGCGGCGAGGGTGAGGCCGAACAGGGTCTTCCAGCCGGGGAGGGCCGGCAGCCGGGCCTGCCCGCCGGCGAGTTCGGCCAGCAACGGACGGCAGCTGCCGCACACGCTGCCGGCACCGGTCGAGGCGCACAGGGCTTCGATCGATCGGCAGCCGTCCTTGACCGCGTGCTCGAGCGTGCCCTTGGTGACGCCAGTGCAGTTGCAGATGGTGGTGTCACCGGGCCAGAGCATGACTTCGGTGCCATCCTCCTCGGCCCACAGCCGGCCCTGGCGCGCGAACGCGCGGGCCTGCCACGGCCACACCCTACGTCCGGTGCGCACGGCCTCCTGCAGACGCGAGCGTTCCGGCCACTCGCCGACGCCGACCGCGCCGACCAGCCGGCCGTTGCGCACCATCAGCTTGCGGTAGATGGCGTGCTCCGCATCCCGGTACGCATGGCCGCGCGCAATGTCGGCCGCACCGGTGCGTTCGACCTCGCCGATGCTGAACACCTTGCAGCCGAGCACCTTGAGATTGGTCGCTGCGATGGAGCCTTCGTAGCGAGCCTCGCCGCCGGTCACGACCTCGGCCGCGACCGCGGCCTGCTCCAGTCCCGGCGCGACCAGTCCGTGGACGACGCCGTCGTGCTCGGCGCATTCGCCGATCGCGCTGACGGCTGGGTCTGCGGTGAGCATGCGGTCGTCTACCTTGATGCCGCGACCGATCGGAAGGCCGGCGCCGAGCGCGAGCTCGACCGCCGGCACGATGCCGGTGGCAACGACCACCGTGTCGCAGGCAATGATCTCGCCATCGCGCAGCAGCACGCCCTCGACGGCGTTCTCGCCCACGATCGCACGCACCCCGCTCTCGAGCTTCATGCGGATGCCGAGGCTGCCGATCTGCCCGGCAAGCACGCTCGCCGCGTCGCGGTCGAGCTGGCGGGGCATGAGGCGGTTGGCATGCTCGATCACCCAGACCTCGGTGTTGTGGCGGCGCATGCCGCGCGCCGCCTCGAGGCCGAGCAGGCCGCCGCCGATCACGACGCAGACCCGCGTGCGCACGCTGCGCGCGAGCAGGGCCTGGGCGTCGTTCATGTCGCGCAGCGTGTACACGCCGGCCAGCGCGGTGCCCTCGATGGACGGGATGTGCGGATGCGAACCGGTGGCGAGGACGAGGTGGGCGTAAGGCTGGCGTCGCCCCAAGGAGTCGACGACCGCTCGCGCGGCGCGGTCGATCTCGACCACGCGGCAGCCGAAGCGGGATTCGACGTGGTCGGGGATGGTGGCGTTCTCGATCACGCTCGCCCAGCGCACGTCGCCGGCGAGGAAGGACGAGAGCTTGACGCGGTTGTATGGCTCCCACGGCTCGGCGCCGTACCAGACGATGGACGCCTCGCGCTTGCGCCGTGCGATCTCGTGCACGACGCGCAGGCCGGACGGCCCGCTGCCCACGACCACGAAGGGCATGTCGCTCGTCACAAGCTCGAGGGTGCTCACGCGAGTATCCATGTCCCGGTCTCCTTTGGTGCAGTCGCACCTGGGGTTTAAGTCGGTTTCCGGCGTGTCTGCGCACCGGAATGCGACGATTCGTGCGCGCAACGGGGAGGTGCTGCCTGCCCGCACACCGATGGTGCGATGCGGAAATCCCGTGTCGTGCTTCCCGCGCGGCCGCTGGGTGTGGCCGGCAGGTTTCGGGAAAGGCTATGCGAGGACCGTGCCAGATCTTGTAATATGTTGTTTTTTATGAATTTGACGTTGGCATTGTGTCTAGGGCGCACGAGAGCCGCACTCTTGCAGTGCGTTGTGCGCCGCAACAGTGCGGCCACCGTAGGTGGCTGCCCTGCGGGTGCGCACACGAAGCACGCCCGGGAGCGAGCCTTGCGCGTGAACGAGCCGATACGGCTGTCGGGACCCGCTGAGGCGGTCCGTCCCGGGCGCAATTCCGGGCGCGTCGGCGGCGGACCAGGACGGCGTGCTGGCGCCGCGCGACGAGAGGCTCGGGCGAGCCCGTTAGAGCGCGCTGCCGCTCGGGTCTTCGGCCCGATACTTCTCCGCCTGGCCGACCAGCCAGGCGGAGAAGTGTTGCAGGGCGGCGCGATCCTGCCGAGCCTCGGGGCAGGCGAGGTAGTAGGCCATGTCGCTGCGCACACCGACGTCGAAGGGTGCCACCAGCTCGCCCGAGGCCAGTTCCGCCTGCACCAGGAAGTGCGGCACCAGGGCGACGCCGAGTCCGGCGCGGGCGGCCTCGGCGAGCATCGTGAACAGCTCGAAGCGCGAGCCGCCAATGGCATCGACGCCGGCCGCGCCGGCCTTCTCGAACCAGCGCGGCCAGGCGTCATGACGCGCGGACTGATGCAGCAGTGGCAGGGCCGCGAGATCGGCAGGCTCGACGACACGGTGGCGCTGCCGCAGCGCGGGCGCAAGCACCGGGATCATCTCCTCGTCGAACAGATAAGTGCTCGCGGCGCCGGGCCAGACTGCGGAGCCGGCGTGAATGGCGGCGTCGAAGCTTGCGTCGGCGAACAGGAAGGCATCGGCGCGGGTCGCGAGGTTGACGGTGATGCCCGGGTGCCGGCGCTGGAAGTCGGGCAGTCTTGGAATCAGCCAGCGCGTGGCGAAGGTCGGCACCACGGCGAGTTCGAGCACGTCGCCCATGCCGCGGTGGGCCATGATCGACACCGTGTCGTGCTCCAGGCGATCGAGGCCTGCCGTCACCTGGCGAGCGTAGAGATGGCCGGCCTCGGTCAGCGAAATGCGCTTCTTGACCCGGTTGAACAAGCGTACGCCGAGATATTCCTCCAGTACGACAATCTGCTTGGAGACCGCGCTCTGGGTCAAGGACAGGGCCGCCGCCGCACGGGTAAAGCTGAGGTGGCGGGCGGAGGCCTCGAAGGCCGCCAGCGAGTCGATGCTGGGGATGCGTCTGCGCACGGATCATTCCTAATGCTCATGATGTCCGTAGTGTATTTCGTTTGATAAAGCTTTGCCCGATCGCAAGAATGGCGCCCGTCCTGAGAGATAAGTGATTGTTTCAAATAAGTATTTGCGCAAACATTTCTCCATGACGCGAACCGGCATCCATTCCGGGAGTAAGCCCGGAGAATTTCGATCAGGAGTAAAAGTATGCAAGTCAGCCAGAACACCATTACCAAGCCACTTTCTTCCCCCGGGAGCGCGCGTGCCGCCGACGGTGTCGCGAAGCAACCCATCCCCTTCTTCAGCGCAGTCTTCGGCGTCCGCGCCGACGCCCTCGACCGTGCCGAACTCGAGCGCGTGGTGGAACTGGGCTACAACTGAGCACTGCGAGGGCGCGCAGGCGGAATCCAATTCCGCTCGTGCCCGTGCGGCGTCAACCCCGGGGGCGAGGCGGACGAGGTGGAATTCGTGCCGCCTGGTTTGAACGGGCTATCGCTCCGTGGCAATGATCGGGGCTGCCCAGGCAGCGACCCGGACGGCCGCGTGCCGCGGTCTGGGCAACCCCTCTCGCCGGCGGGCGCGGTGCAATGCCGCACTGCTCGCAGGCCATGCGCGCGGCGCGGCATGGCTCGACCCGAGCCTGCTGGCCGCCGGGCCGGTCGCCGGCGTCGCCGGGGCGGCCAGCAGGCTCGCCCCAACCCGGCCGGCCAGGCCGGATTTCCGTCGGTGAAAAAACCTTCTGTTTCTTCTCTTGAAATACGGTCTACCCGCCCCTATTATTAGCACTCGTTGGCAGTGAGTGCTAACAGCGTCGGCCCCGGGGCCTGCGCGCACTGCGAATGCTGTTTGCGGGCATGACCCGCGCTATCCACCGTTAGTTGAATCGAAGAAGGAGTGAACTCGATGAAGATTCGTCCCTTGCATGATCGCGTGATCGTCAAGCGCCTTGAAGCCGAGCGCAAGACCGCCAGCGGTATCGTGATCCCCGACTCCGCCGGCGAGAAGCCCGACCAGGGCGAAGTGCTGGCTGTCGGTAACGGCAAGATCCTCGACGACGGCAAGGTCCGTCCGATGGCCGTCAAGGTTGGCGACAAGGTCCTGTTCGGCAAGTACGCCGGCCAGACCGTCAAGGTTGAAGGCGATGAGCTTCTCGTCATGCGCGAAGAAGACATCATGGGCGTGGTCGAGGCCTGAGCCTCCCATCGTCCCCGATACGCAAATCGAAATAATTCTGGAGTCCTGAACAATGGCAGCTAAAGAAGTCAAATTTGGCGATTCGGCTCGCGAGCGCATGGTCGCTGGCGTGAACATCCTGGCCAATGCGGTCAAGGTCACCCTCGGCCCCAAGGGCCGCAACGTCGTGCTCGAGCGCTCCTACGGCGCCCCGACCGTGACCAAGGACGGCGTCTCCGTCGCCAAGGAAATCGAACTGAAGGACAAGTTCGAGAACATGGGCGCGCAGATGGTCAAGGAAGTCGCTTCCAAGACCTCCGACATCGCCGGTGACGGCACCACCACCGCGACCGTGCTGGCCCAGTCGATCGTGCGCGAAGGCATGAAGTTCGTCGCCGCCGG
>JBFGZP010000264.1:0-4842 GCA_041586695.1 Thauera sp. | reverse complement strand
GGCACCGTCAGGGAATGGCCGGTGCCGACGCCGCGTTTCGCGCGCGATCCGGCGATCGCGCCCGACGGTAGCGTGTTCATCGCGGTGATGAACGGCAACAAGGTCGCCCGCTTCGATCCGCGCGAAGAAACTTTCCGCGAATGGGATCTGCCGGCCGGCCACCGACCGCACGGCCTGCTCGTCGACCGCAGTGGCAAGGTGTGGACCACCGGCAATGGCAATGGCACCATCGGCCGGCTCGATCCCGCCACCGGCGCCATCGCCGAGTTTGGCACGCCCTCGGGCGGCGGTGGCCCGCATACGCTGGTCATCAGCGACGACCAGCGCACGATCTGGTTCACCATGCAGGCCGGCGACAAGATCGCGCGCATCGACCTGCACAGCGGCGAGATCACCGAGTACCCGACCTCGGGCGGCCCCTATGGCCTGGCCCTCGATCGCGACGGCAAGGTCTGGTTCTGCCGCATGGCCGACGACCGTGTCGGCCGGCTGGATCCGGTGACGGGCGCGATGTCCGAGGTCGACACCGGGCCCGGATCGCGGCCGCGACGCATCGCGGCCGATCCGGACGGCATGTTGTGGGTCACCTATTACGGCACCGGCAAGCTGGCGAAGCTCGACCCCGTCGACCGCCGCATCGTCGCCGTGCATGACTTGCCGGGCGGCGATGCCGGTCCGTATGCGGTCACGGTAGACGGCGGCGGCATCGTCTGGGCCAACGAGATCCACACCGACACCGTCGTGCGCTTCGATCCGCGCAGCGGGGCGATGCGGGTCGTCGCGCTGCCCTCGTCGAATGTCGGTATCCGCAAGATGGTGGTCGACCAGCGTGGCCGGCTCTGGTACGTGGGCAGCCACAACGGCCGCCTGGGCGTGGTGGAGTGAGGGGCCGCCCGGGTCATCCAGGCGGCCCCTTCGTCAAGGTCGAGCTTCAGGCCGCGAGCGTTGCGTCTTGCACGCGGGCGCCTGCGCCGAGCCGGTTCAAGCCGCTCACGAGGGCCTTGATCGAGGCGGCGACGATGCTGGAGTCGATGCCCACGCCGTAGCGGTCGCCGCCACCCTCGCCCGCGGGCGTGAGCTCGAGGAAGGCGCAGGCCTGGGCGTTGCCGCCGTCCGCGCTGGGCGCGATCGAGCGCTCCTCGAAGCTGCGCACCTGGACGTCGATGCCGACCGTGCGCAGCGCGTGCACCGCGGCGTCGATCGGGCCATTGCCCTCGCCGACCAGCAGGTGCCGGGTGCCGCCGATCTCGACGACGAGCCGGATGCCCTGGGCGTTGCCGTGCTCGAACAGGTGGTGTTCGCAATGGCGCACCGGGGTGTCGGTGTCGACGTACGTGTCGGAGAACAGCCGCCAGATGTCGGCCGCGCTCATCTCGCCGCCCTGCGCGTCGGTGAGTTTCTGCACCTCGCGCGAGAACTCCACCTGCAGCCGCCGCGGCATGACGATGCCGTGCTCGGTCTCGAGCAGGTAGGCGACGCCGCCCTTGCCCGACTGGCTGTTGACCCGGATCACCGAGTCGTAGCTGCGGCCGACGTCGGCCGGATCGATCGGCAGGTAGGGCACGTTCCACTTGGCGTCCGGGCGCTGGGCGGCGAATCCCTTCCTGATCGCGTCCTGGTGCGAGCCGGAGAAGGCGGTGAACACGAGGTCGCCGACGTAGGGGTGGCGCGGGTGGATCGGCAACTGGCTGCAGTACTCGACGGTGCGCGCCACCGCGTTGATGTCGGAAAAGTCGAGCCCGGGCGACACACCCTGGCTGTAGAGGTTGAGCGCGAGGGTGACGATGTCGACGTTGCCGGTGCGCTCGCCATGGCCGAACAGGCAGCCCTCGACGCGGTCGGCGCCGGCCATCAGACCGAGCTCGGTCGCCGCCACCGCGGTGCCGCGGTCGTTGTGCGGGTGCAGGGACAGGATCACGCTGTCGCGGCGGGCGAGGTTGCGATGCATCCATTCGACCTGGTCGGCGTACACGTTTGGCGTGGCCATCTCGACTGTCGCCGGCAGGTTGAGGATCACCTTGTCGTCGGGCGTCGCGCCCCAGGCTGCGGTGACCGCGTCGCAGATCTCGCGCGCGAAATCGAGTTCGGTGGCGCTGAAGGTCTCCGGACTGTACTGCAGCACCCACTCGGTCTCCGGCTGCTCGCGGGCGAGTTCCTTTATGAGCGTCACCGCCGACACCGCCATGTCGATCACTTCCGCCTTGCTCATGCCGAAGACGATGTCGCGGAAGGGCTGCGAGGTGGCGTTGTAGACGTGCACGATCGCGCGGCGCGCGCCGCGAAGCGATTCCATGGTGCGCCGGATCAGGTGCTCGCGCGCCTGGGTGAGCACCTCGATGGTGACGTCTTCGGGGACGTATTTTTCCTCGATGAGCTTGCGCACGAAGTCGTAGTCGGTCTGCGAGGCCGAGGGAAAGGCGACCTCGATCTCCTTGAAGCCGATGTCGCACAGCGTCTTGAACATGCGCATCTTGCGCTCGACGTTCATTGGCTCGAACAGCGCCTGGTTGCCGTCGCGCAGGTCCGTGCTCATCCATACCGGCGCAGTGTCGAGCGTGCGGTTCGGCCACTGGCGGTCGGCGAGGCGGACAGGGCTGAACGGGCGGTATTTGGCGGCGGGCTGCTGCAACATCATGACGGCTCCTTGGTGCGGGATGCGGAAGTTCGATGGCAACCATGGTACGTGGGAGTGCGCGGCACGCGATTGCGTTCTGCGGCTTAAACGTCCTTCATCTCCGCAGAAAATTGCTCAATAGTCTATTAAATGGGATGATTATTGCAACCTAACCTTCGGACCGGAAATATCGTGCAACTCGACCGCTACGACCGCCGCATCCTCGAGGTCCTGCAGCAGGATGGCCGTGTCAGCAACCAGGAACTCGCCGACCGCATCAGCCTGTCGCCTTCGTCCTGCCTGCGCCGGGTGCGGACACTGGAGGAGGCCGGCGTGATCGCCGGCTACCGTGCCCTGCTCGATGCGAAGAAGCTCGGCCTGACGCTGATGGCGCTGATCCACATCTCGATGGACCGCCATACGCCGGAGCGTTTCAGCCATTTCGAGACCGAAGTGGGCGCAATCGCCGAAGTGCTGGAATGCCTGTTGATCACCGGCCAGGATGCCGATTACCAGTTGAAGGTGGTGGTTGCCGACATGGACGCCTATCAGGAACTGCTGCTCAACCGCATCACCCGGATCGCCGGCGTGAGCGGCGTGCATTCGAGCTTCGTGCTGCGGCGGGTGATCGACAACACCGCGCTGCCGCTGGGTGCGCATCCGCCGGCGTAGGCTACGCGACAGGCGGGCGCTACCTGCCACCGCCAAGCGCCCTGCAAGGCGGGCGATTCAGGGCTTGTCCGGTCTTCGCTCGATCCGCCTGATCCGGTCCAGGTGCAGGCGTGCCTGCTTGCCCGCGCGTTCGGCGTGCTTGTCGAGCGCCTTCTGCACCAGGTCGCAGAAGGCGACCAAGTCCTGGCGCGGATACGCGTCCACGACGCCAGCGTCCTGGAAGAACTCCGCGATCCAGCGCGCATCGATGTCGAAGCGACCCGTTTCGCGCAGGTATTCCGCGGCGGCAGCCTCGACGAAGTCGGACAACCTGGCGGATCGTGCCACGCCTGACCTCCTTTCCGGCGTCGATCGCGCCGCGGACGTGCTCGCCGGGAGGGCGGCACTTCGCTTTGCGGGCGACGACCGTGTCAGCCATCTGACTCTTGAGGGCGCAGGGGGTTTCGTCGCGCGGGGCCCGGGCGGGCCGGCTTCCGCGCCAGCGGCCGGGTCGCGGAAGCCGCCGAGCGAGCCTCCCGGCAAATTATTTTGCAGTGCCGCGATGGCCGGGCACCGTCGGTTTCTCTCCATTCTGCTGCCGGCCTCCAATGCGGTCTGCGCAATCCATTATGCGTATTGACAGTGCTTCAGGGAGGTCTATAATCGATTTAATGCTGCTATGCGGCATTCCGGGTGCATGGGTGACTGCTGTGCATGCGGCCGATGCGCAGAACGACTATTCCAAGGAATTCCACCATGACCAGATCCGCCACGTCCGAGCAGTTCGCCGCTGCCAACCAGGCCAACATCGACATGCTGCTGTCGCTCGCCAACACCGCGCTCGGTCGCGCCGAGCGGCTGGCGGCCCTGAACCTGAACACCGCCCGCAGTGTGCTGGAAGAGGGTGTTGCCAACACCCAGGCGCTGTTGTCCGCCAAGGACGCACAGGAACTGATCAGCCTGCAATCGACGCTGGCCCAGCCGATGGTCGACAAGATGGTGGCCTACGCCCGCAGCGTCTTTGAGATCGCCGCGGAAGGCCGGACCGAAGTCTCCGGGCTGTTCGAAGCGAAGATTGCCGAGGTGAACGGGGCCGTCACCGACGCGCTGGACGAGGCTGCCAAGGCCGCTCCCGCTGGTTCCGAGCCGGTGTTTGCCGCCGCCAGGTCGGCCATCGCCGCCGCCAACAGCATGTACGAGGGTGTCAGCCAGGCCGCCAGGCAGGCCGCCGAGATCGCCGAAGCCAACGTGGCCGCCGCGGCCAAGGCCAAGCCGGCGCGTGGCAAGAAGGCCGCCTGATACGCCACTGACTGCGCTGAACCGAAAAAGGGCGCGCCTCGGCATCACTGCCGTCCAGTCCCGGCTGGACGCCGCGCGCCGGGGCCTTAGTACAGGGCAGGCCGGCGATTCATCCGCTGTGCAGCGCGGGTGAGGGCGCGATTGGTGGCATCGATGAAACGCTTGAGATACAGGGCCAGGGTGGCGGTGCGCAATTCACTGGCGATGGCGAGATAGCGTTGTGTGTCCATCGTCGCGCTGGTTCTGTTGAGTCGATCGAAGCTGTCGAAGCTGCGGGG
>JBFGZP010000263.1:0-4856 GCA_041586695.1 Thauera sp. | reverse complement strand
GGCGACACGCTGTTTCTCGAGGCCTGCCAGGCGCGCGGCCTGCGCCTGCACCTGATGCTGCCGCTCGAGGAGCCGGAGTTCATCGACCGCTCCATCGTCCCCGCCGCCGGCGGGCAGCAGTGGCGCGAACGCTACTTCGCGATCCGCGCCGCCCTGCAGGACCCGCCGCGCATCCTGCCCGCCGAACTCGGCCCGCCGCCAAGGACCGGGCGCGACGAGCACGCCAGCCCGTTCGAGCGCTGCAATCGCTGGCTGCTCTACACGGCGCTGGCCTGGGGCGTGGAAATGGTGCGCTTCATCTGCCTGTGGAACGGCGAAGGCGGCGACGGCCCCGGCGGCACCGCGCACATGTACAGCGAAGTGAAACGGCGCACCGGCCGGGTGACGTGGCTGGATACGCGCACCCTGTGGTAAGGCTATGGCGCGCATCTTCCTGAGCCACTCGAGCGTCGATGAGCGCGAAGCCATTGCCCTCAGGCAGTGGCTTACCGACCAGGGCTGGGATGACGTCTTCCTCGACATCGATCCCAACCGCGGACTTGCCGCCGGCGAGCGCTGGCAGGAGGCGCTGAAGCGCGCCGCCGACCGCTGCGAGGCGGTGCTGTTCGTGGTGTCTCCCGCGTGGGCGCAGTCGAAATGGTGCCTCGCCGAGTTTCTGCTCGCCAAGAGCCTCAATAAGCGCATCTTCGGCGTGGTGCTCAAGCCGGTGCCGCTGGGCGATCTGCCCACCGAGATGACTTCCGAATGGCAGTTGTGCCACCTCGTCGGCGAGGGCGCGACCGAGAGGGTCGCCTTCACCCACCGCGACCAGGCCACCGAGATGGCTTTTCTCGCCGACGGGTTGGGCCGGCTCAGATTGGGCCTGGAGAACGCCGGTTTGCGCGCCGATTTCTTTCCGTGGCCGCCCAGGGATCAACCGGATCGTTCGCCCTATCGCGGGCTCGAGCCGCTCGATGCCGCCGATGCCGCGGTGTTTTTCGGTCGCGATGTCGAAATCATGCAGGCGCTCGACGCCCTGCGCGGCATGCGCGCGTCGAACGCCGAATCGCTGTTCGTCATTCTGGGCGGCTCCGGCGCGGGCAAGTCCTCCTTTCTACGTGCCGGCCTGCTGCCGCGACTTGCTCGCGACGCGCGCCATTTCTTCCCGTTGAGGCCGGTGCGACCGGAGCGGAGCCCGCTCCATGGCGAGCGCGGCCTGGCGGCGGCCATTGCCGACGCCAATGCCCGGCTCGAGCTGCGACCGGTCACGCCGGGGGAGGTCAAGATCGCGCTCGCCGAAGGGGGCGAGGGCGTCACCGCGCTGCTCCTGTCAATCGCGCGGGCCGCCCGTGCGCGCCTGATCGGCCTTCCCGACGACGCCCCGCCGCCCACGCTTGTTTTGGCGGTCGATCAGGCAGAGGAGATGTTCAACGTCGATCGCGGGAGCGGCGCGCAGGCCGGCGCTGAAACGGATGCCTTCCTGCAACTCATTGGTGCCGCGCTGCGCGCGCCGGACGGGAGCGATTCCGTCCGTCACACGCCGTTGATCGTCGCCTTCACCATCCGCTCCGACCGCTACCAGCCGTTGCAGATCGCCCCCGCGCTGCAGGGCATCCGCAGCGTGGTCTTCGACGCGCTCAAGCCGATGCCGCGCACCCAGTTCAAGGAGGTGATCACCGGCCCGGCACGACGCGCCAGCGCAAGCGGAAAGCCACTCGACATCCACGCCGATCTCGTCGGCCGTCTGCTCGACGACTGCCAACGCGGTGCGGACACCCTGCCCGTGCTCGGCCTTACCCTCGCGCGCCTCTACCGCGATTACGGCAGCGACGGTGATTTGACGCTTGCCGAATATGAAGCAATGGGCGGCATGGAGCACGTCATCCGCAACGAAGCCGAATCGGTGCTTTCCACAGACCCGACTACTCGGGCAACCCAACTCGAACGGCTGCGCGATGCCTTCATCCCCGCGCTCGTCACGATCGACCCGCAGAGCAACGAAGCGCTGCGCCGGGTCGCCGCGATGTCGGAACTCCCAGGCGACAGCCACCCGCTGGTGCAGGCTCTCATCGACGGACACCTGTTGCTCAGCGACCTGCGCGAAGGCGAGTTGGTTGTCGAAGTGGCGCACGAGAGCCTGTTCCGCCAATGGGACGTACTGGCCGACTGGTTGCGCGAGGAGGCCGCGGACTTGAAGGAGATCGACCGCGTGGAACAGGCGGTAATTGCCTGGAAGAGCAGCGGCGAAAAGTCCGCATGGCTGATGGAAGGCGAGCGCCTGACGATTGCCGAGACCCTCGCCGCAAAAGCGCGTTACCGCCAGCGACTGGGGGACGCCGAGGCGTTCCTGCGCGCGTCCCGTGAGCGTGAAACACGGCGGCGCGACGACGAACAGAGGCAGCGCAAGAAGCAGATCAACCGGCTACGCGCGACGGTCGTTGCCGTGGGCGTGGCGCTGATGGCGGCGGTCGTCGGGGTCTTCTATACGAACGCGGCGGAGGAGCGGACCGCTGCGGCGCTGGCGTCTAGGGAAGCGGCCCTGCGGCAAGCCATCGGGTTGCGACTTGCTATCGAGGCGAGCGCGATGTTGGGAGGTGATCGAATCGGCGGCGATGAACGCGCCTTGCTTCAGCTCGTGACGGCGGGGCGCGTGGTTAGGCACCTGGAAGTCGAAGGCGCGCAACTCGATGCGCTGGTCTCCCGCATTCTGATGGAGAAGATCGTCACCACTGGCAGCACGATCCGGAATGTGGCCTTCAGTCCCGATGGCACGCGCATCGTTTCGGGCGACGCGGCCAACACCGTCCGCCTGTGGGATGCTGCCACCGGCCAGCTCATCGGTGAGCCCCTGCGCGGGCATCAGGACCGGGTTTCGAGCGTGGCCTTCAGCCCCGACGGCACTCGCATCGTCTCGGGCAGTTGGGACAGAACCCTGAAACTGTGGGATGCGAATACTGGCCGAGAACTGGGCTCGCCGCTGTGGGGGCACCAGGAGTGGGTTTCGAGCGTGGCCTTCAGCCCTGACGGCACACGAATCGCTTCGGGCAGTGGTGATTCGACCTTGCGGCTGTGGGATGCGTTAACGGGAAAACCTATCGGACCACCATTGGACGGGCATCACCTAGCTGAAGTTACCAGTGTGGCCTTCAGCCCCGACGGCGGCCGCATCGCCTCGGGCGGTAGCGACAACGCCTTGCGCCTGTGGGATGCTCAAAGCGGCAAACCTATCGGATCGTCAATGCGGGGGAAAGAGTGGACGGTGACGAGCGTGGCCTTTAGTCCCGACGGTAGACGCATCGTCATGGCCAGTGATGACCCTGTCCTGCGCCTTTGGGATACGAGCACCGGCGAGGAAGTCGGCCCAGCTTTGAAGGGGCACGAGAAGTGGGTTTCGAGCGTGGCCTTCAGCCCTGATGGCGCCCGCATCGTCTCGGGCGGTGCTGACAGGACCTTGCGCCTCTGGGATGCTAGTAGCGGCGAACCCGTCGGCAAGCCGTTGCGGCAGCACGAGAACGAGGTCACTAGCGTGGCCTTCAGCCCTGACGGCAAACGGATTATCTCGGCCGGGACCGACAACACGCTGCGCTTGTGGGATGCGACTCCGCTACCGGATCACGGGAGCACGATTGCGAGCGTGGCCTTCAGCCCCGACGGCACACGCATCGTTTCGGGCAGTTGGGATGGAACCCTGAAACTGTGGGATGCGAATACTGGCCGAGGACTGGGTCCGCCGCTGCAGGGGCACGAGGAGGGGGTTTCGAGCGTGGCCTTCAGCTCTGACGGCACACGAATCGCCTCGGGCAGCGATGATGCGACCTTACGGCTGTGGGATGCGATAACGGGAAAACCTATCGGACCACCGCTGGACGGCCATCGACTTAAGGTGACGAGTGTGGCCTTCAGCCCTGACGGCACGCTCATCGCCTCCGGCAGTAATGATGCAACCTTACGGCTGTGGGATGCGATAACGGGAAAACCTATCGGACCACCGTTGGACGGGCATCGAGCTGAGGTGACGAGTGTGGCCTTCAGTCCTGACGGCAAGCTCATCGCCTCCGGCAGTGGCGACCGCACTTTGCGGCTGTGGGATGCCCACAGCGGAAAAGCCATCGGCTCGCCGCTGGAGGGGCATGAGAAGTGGGTGACGAGTGTGGCCTTCAGCCCTGACGGCACGCTCATCGCCTCCGGCAGTGGCGACCGCACTTTGCGGCTGTGGGATGGCAACACCGGACAAGCCATCGGCTCGCCGCTGCAGGGGCATGACGGCGTCGTCAGAAGCACGGCCTTCAGCCCTGACGGCAAACGCATCGTCTCAGGCAGTGACGACCACAGCCTGCGCCTATGGGACGCCGAGAGCGGTCGAGCGATCGGTTCGCCGCTAGATGGGCACGAGTCCTCGGTGAGGACCGTCGCCTTCAGCCCCGACGGGACACGCATTGTCTCGGGCGGTGGGGACAGGACCCTGCGAATCTGGCCCGGTCCCAAGGTCTTGCAGGATCGCCTGTGCGACAAACTCACCCGCAACATGAGCCACCGGGAATGGAATGAGTGGGTCTCACCCGACATCGAATATGCCTGCTCGTGCCCCGGCTTGCCGATTTCCCACGACGATCCCCCATCAGGCGCAAGGCCGGAAATGTGCCCGCTGCCCGCATCTTGACACGCGGTGGCACACCGCAAACCGCATTACGCTTCCAACAAGGAGACCCTCATGCACCAGGCCCTGATCGACCGCATGCGATCCGACACCCCGAAAAAGATCCTCGCCTGCGACGGCGGCGGCATACGCGGCCTGATCAGCGTCGAGATCCTCGCCAGGCTGGAGGCCGATCTGCGTGCCGCCCGCAACGAGCCCGGGCTGGTGCTGGCCGACTTCT
>JBFGZP010000262.1:0-4873 GCA_041586695.1 Thauera sp. | reverse complement strand
TGCTCGAACAGCAGAAGAACCTGATCACCCTCAACGACTCGGTGGATGCGATCAATGCCAGCAACCCCGAACTGCTCGAGCTCAGCGAGCAGATCGCCGTGCTCGCACTGCAGAGCGGTGCCAGCGCGCGCGAGATCGCCAGCGCCAACCGCAGCGTGATGCTGACCCAGCGCATCGCCAAGAACGCCAACGCGATGCTCGTGGCCGACGCCATCGACCCGGAGGTCGCCTTCATCCTCGGCAAGGACACCAACACCCTGCGCGAGGAAATCCAGACCCTTTCACGCATGGCGGGCGATGCCGAACTGCGCAGCCGCGTGGCTGCGCTCGGCACCACCGCGCAGACCAGCTTCGACGCCGTCGCCGGCATCCTCGGCAACATCCAGATGCTCGTTCAGGCCAAGCAGGCCGGGCGCAGCATCTTCAACGACTCCGTGCCGCTGCTCGCCCATGGCGGAGAACTGACCGAAGGGCTCAACCGCAGCTACCGCGGTTTCAACCCCATCCACGCCCTCATCGCCGTCAGCGCGCTGCTCGCCGTGGTCGTCCTCGTGCGCATGGCCCGCGCCTACAACGGCGACGTCGCCGCACGCCGTGCCGAAGCCGAGGCGCAGCGCCAGAGCGCCGAGAACGAGCGCAACTTCACCCAGCAGGCCATCCTGCGGCTGATGAACGAGATGGGCGACCTGGCCGACGGCGACCTCACCATGCGCGCCACCGTCACCGAGGACATCACCGGCGCGATCGCCGACTCGGTCAACTACACCATCGAGGAGCTCTCCGTGCTGGTGCGCCGGATCAACGACGCTGCCGGCCGCGTGACCGCCGCCACCGAATCCGCGCAGCGCACCTCGACCGAACTGCTCGACGCCACCGAACGGCAGTCGCGCGAGATCGAGGACGCCGGCGCCACCGTGCAGCGCATGGCGCAGTCGATGACGGATTCATCCGAACGCGCCCTGCAGTCGGCGCAGGTCGCGCGCCGATCGCTGGATTCCGCGCGCAAGGGCCAGGACGCGGTCGAGAACACGATCCGCGGCATGAACGGCATCCGCGGCCAGATCCAGGAGACCTCGAAGCGCATCAAGCGCCTGGGTGAATCGTCGCAGGAGATCGGCGAGATCGTCGAACTCATCTCCGACATCACCGAGCAGACCAACGTACTGGCGCTCAATGCGGCCATTCAGGCCGCCTCGGCGGGCGAGGCGGGCCGAGGCTTCACCGTCGTCGCGGAAGAGGTCCAGCGTCTGGCAGAGCGCTCGGCCGAGGCGACCAAGCAGATCGCCGCCATCGTGAAGACCATCCAGACCGACACCCAGGACGCGGTGGGTGCGATGGAGAACGCCACCCGCGACGTGGTCGAGGGCGCTCAGCTCTCCGACGCTGCCGGCCAGGCGCTGTCCGAGATCGGGCAGGTGTCGATGGAAACCGCGCGCCTGATCGAGCAGATCTCATCCGACACGCAACAGCAGGCGGACACGGCCGGCCGCGTCGCGGCGACGATGAAGGACATCCTCACCATCACCGAACAGACCACGCTGGGCACCAAGCAGACCGCGGTATCGATCGGCCAGCTGGCCGATCTGGCCGTCGAACTCAAGGGATCGGTCTCGGGCTTCAAGGTCTGAGGCACCGCAGCGTCGAGAGAAAACCGATGACACACGCCACCGAGCCGGATCTGGGCCCCCTCACCTGGGTGAAGGGCGAGATCGACGCAGCCCTCGCGCGCTCGGCCGAGACACTCGGCCAGGCGGCGAGCGCCGATGACGCGGCCGCCGCCCTACAATTCGCACAAACCCACCTGCACCAGGTGCGGGGCGCCATTTCGATCATCGGCCTCGATGGCCTGAGCCAATTCACCGAGGGCACCGAACAGTTGCTTGGCGCCCTCGCCCGTGGCGAACCGCCACCCGTTGCGGCCACCATCGCGATCGCGACGCGCGCGGTCGCGGCCATCGGCAACTACCTCGATGAACTCGTCCACGGCGCGCCCGACCAGCCCCTGCGGCTGGCGCCCCTGTACCTCGAAATCGCCGACGCCCGTGGGCAGCAGGGCGCAACTGCGGCCGATCTGTTCTACCCCGATCTGACCCTGCGTCCCCCGCGCCGCGCCGACGGCCCTGCTGCGCCCACGGGCGATGCGGCGCAGGCCGAGCTGCGCGGCGCACGCACGCGCTTCGAGCGCGGCCTGGTCGAGTGGTTGCGCACAGGCGCCGGCGGCGCGGGCGCGCAAGCGATGCGCGACGCGATCGGCACGGTCGAGGCGCAACAGGCGACGCCCCCGGCACGCAGCCTGTGGTGGGCAAGTCTGGCCTTCTTCGACGCGCTGATCGCCGGCAGCCTGGCGCCCGACCCGGCGGTCAAGCGCCTGTGCGCGCAGATCAACGCCCAGTTCGGCCGCCTCATGAACGGCACGACTTCCGCCCCCGATCGCCTGCTGCGCGAGATCCTCTACCGCGTCGCCACCACCCCCGAAACCACTGAGCAGCAGCGGGCCGTGCGCGCCTGCTGGGATCTCGAGGTCCTGTTGCCGAAGGACGGCGCAGGCGTCAGTGACACCCCGCTCGCCCCCGTACTCAAGGGCCTGCACGCACAGCTTGCCGCGCTGCGCGAACACTGGGACGAATTCTGCAATGGCACCGCCGTCGCACTCGCGCGCTTCGATGAGCAGCTCGAGACCCTCGCGCCCGCCGTCGCCGCGCTTGGCCGCCCCGCCGTCGACCGGCTCGTCGCCGGCCTGATCGAATTTTCGCACTGGTTGCGGCGCGACCCGCTGCAGTTTTCCGAAGCTGTGGCGATCGAGGTGGCAACCGCGCTGTTGCGCCTCGATGCGGTCTTCGATCGCAGCCTGGCCGAGGCCGGCCTTGCCCCCCAGGTCGATGCCACGCTGGCGCGCCTGGCCGCCCTCCAGCACGGCGAGGCCCTGCCCGCCGCGAACGAGGCGGGCGCCGCGGACGAGATGCGCCAGGCGCAGGAAAAGGACGCCCTTGCCCAACTGGCGAAGGAGATGCTTGCCAGTCTCGCCCAGGTCGAGCAGACGCTGGACGACTACTTTCGCGACCAGGACAAGCGCGCGCCGCTCGCCCAGCTGCATCAGCCGCTCCAGCACATCATCGGCGCACTCGGCATCCTGGGCGAAACCGACGCCCTGGCACTGGTGAGCAAGGCCGCGGACCGCATCGCCGATCTGGCCCGCAGCGAAGCAGCGCCCGACCCGGCCGCATTCGAGACCCTGGCGCACGAGCTGTCGGCGCTCGGTTTCTACCTCGAGGCCCTGCCGCGCGGTGGCGCCGACCTGCAGCGCTTTCTCGACAGCCGACTCGAGCACGAGGCCGTGCCCGCCGCATCCGAAGCGCCGGCAGAAGTGCCCCACGAGTTCTTCGGCGAGGCGGCCGACGCCATCGCCGGGATTGGCGAGAGCGATCACGCGCAGCCGGCGATGGCCGACGCGGAGGAGATCAAGCTGTTCGAAGAGCCCATCGACTTTGCGCTCGAAGGCGAAAATGCGGCCGACGACGCAAGCGTCGGTGCCGACGCGCTGCCCATACTGACGCCCAGCGAGGAGGAGATCGATGCCGAACTGCTGTGCATCTTCATCGAGGAGGCCAACGAGGTGCTGGTCGCCATTGGCGAGCAGCTCGAACACGCGCGCAACGAGCCGCAGAATCTCGACCGGCTCACCCCGATCCGCCGCGGCTTTCATACCCTGAAGGGCAGCGGGCGCATGGTGGGCCTGCGCGAACTGGGCGATGCGGCCTGGGGGCTGGAGCAGACCCTCAATCGCTGGCTGCAGCTCGACTGGCCGACCACACCGGCGCTGCTGCATCTGATCGAATCGGCCCACAGGCTGTTCGCCGACTGGGTCGCCCAGCTCGAATCCGGCGGCGCCCATGCTCGCGACGCCAGCCCCCTGCTGGCCGAGGCCGAGCGCTTGCGTCGCGCCGACGAAGCCATCTCCGAGCCGGGCATCATCGCGAGCTTGCCCGCCGCGGCGGCGGACGCCCTTGCGCCGTACGACGAACTCCTGCCGAGCATCCCGACCCCGGACGCACCGGTCGTGACGGAGGCGCAAGCCCCGGCAGCGCAGCACTTCACCATCGAGGCCGCGGACTTCGTTATCGACGACGACCTCGCCTCCGACACCGACATGCTCGAGGAGCTTGCGCCACCGCCGGCGGAAGCGGAAGCGGAAACCGGGACCGGGCCGGCCGCCGAAGTCGAGGACGTCGCCGAAGTCGAGGACGTCGAGGACGTCACCGAAACGGCGGCAGCAGAACCCGATGACCGGGTCGTCATCGGCGGCTCGGAACTCTCGCGCGCGCTGTTCGAGCTTTATCAGACCGAAGCCACCGAGTACCTCGGCACGCTGCATCACGAGTTCGACCGTCTGGCGGCAAACCCCAGCCTGACACCGCCCGAGAACGCCCTCCGCGCCGCCCATACCCTGGCCGGCATCTCGGGAACGGCCCGGCTCGGCCCCCTGCATGAGCTCGGCCGTGCGCTCGAGCTCGCCATTGAGCGCCTGCACGATCTGCCGCAGCCGCCCACGCGCGACGAACTCGCGTTGTTCGAGACCACCGCCACGGCACTACAGGCCATGCTCATCGAGGTGAGCGCCGAACGCATGCCGCGACCGGCGCCGGAGCTCATCGCCGCGCTCGCGCACAGCGGCAGGACACCGCCCGTCACCGCCGCGCCGGCAGACAGCGGCGACGTCGCGGCCGAAGCGCCGGGCGTCGCCACCGCATCGATCGCGCAAGCCGAAGCGCCCGCCACCGGGCCGGCCGAAACCGGGCCCAGCCCGACGCCCCTGGCTCCCGTGCTTGCGGGCGTGGTTCCGCCCCCGCAGGACGACATCGACGCCCAGTTGCTG
>JBFGZP010000261.1:0-4880 GCA_041586695.1 Thauera sp. | reverse complement strand
TCAGGCGACGAACTTCACCTGCGACTGCGGCGTGCGGGTGTCCATGTTGCGGCCGCGGTTCAGGTGATCGTCGATCTCCGCCGCGCAGCCCACCAGGCGGCCGTAGAGGAAGGCGGTGAAGGCGGCGGTCTCGAGCTCGGCCGCCGACAGGCTGCCGGCCTGCCACGGCTTCCACAGCATCTTCAGCAACAGGGTGGCGATCAGGGCATCGACGTTGACGCAGAACACGTTGCGCGTCACCCCTTCTTCGAACAGCGCCTGCACCAGCTTGCGGTAGAAGTCGTGGAACACGTTGTACTCGCCGCGCGCCTCGAACTGCTGGCGCACGAAGGCCTCGCGCGGATCGATGTTGACCGGCTTGTCCTTGAACACCGGGTGATTGACGCAGGGGATGTTGCGTCCGCCGGCGCCGGCTTCCTTGCGCGCGGCCCGCTCGGCGCCGTATTCGCGCGCGAAGGCGGTGGCCATGGCGGTGAGGTCGAGGCCGTGCCCGGGGTCGGCCGGATCGGCGAGGGCGTGGCCGGCGAAGCGCTCGAGCAGGAAGGCGACGCCTTCGAAGCCGTTGCCGCCGTGGGCGAAGCCGGTGTGGCTGAGAAAACCGATCATGGCCTTGTTGAGCTGCACCCGCGACGGCGTCTCCGGGCCGTCGGCCGACACCGCGCCCTTGGCACCCTGGGCCGAGATCGAGCCCGGTCCGTTGGTCAGCAGCAGGCCGACCAGGGTCTGGAAGGCGAACAAGTCGTCCGCGCCCGGCTCGCGGCCGAGCAGCGCGACCGCGGCCACCTCGGTCAGCGAGCGCCGGCCCAGCAGCTCGGCCTGGTCGATGCCGCACAGGCTGTCGGGGCCGTGGCGGCCGGCATCCACGCTCGCGCCGATCAGGGTGCCGACGAGGCGCAGCCACCACGGCAGGCTCTCCACCGTCGTGCGCGAGATGCGCTTGCGCTGCAGCGGGCCCCAGGCGAGGGTCACGGTGAGCGCGGCGAGCACCGCGTCGGCGCTCGGCGTGCCGCCCTGGGCCAGCAGCCAGCGCAGCGGCAGCGAACGCCCGCCGCGGGCGATCACCGCCTCGATCATCGCCGTCGCCCGTGGGTCGGCTTCGGCGGCGAACAACCGCGCGCGGGTCTCGGCGTCGATCGTCAGCGCGGCGAAGTCGAAGTCCTCGTCGTCGGCGCGGCGCAGGCCGGCGGCCGAGAACAGGTCGATCATCAGCGCCACCAGCTGGCGTGCCTTCTCGGCCACCAGCGGGCCGCACATGGCCGCCGCCGCGGCTAGGACCGCGTTCGGCGAGCTGCCCGACTCGCGCGCCGCCTGGGCCGCCACCAGCGCGGGCTGGCCGTGCAGGTTGAGGAAGGCGCCAACGGCGACGTTCACCAGCGCGCGGTCGTTGGCGCCGCCGGCCTCGCGCAGCAGGGCGAGCGCGAGGTTGGCCTCGAGCGTGTTCTGTGCCGCCTGCAGCATCGACACCCCGTGCAGGCTGGAGACCTGGGTGCGTGGGTCCATCTGCGAGGCGCCCGAGCTGTCCTTCAGGTTCTGGCGCGGGAACAGCGTGCCGACCTGGCTGGCCAGGGCGGCGATCTGCTCGCGGTAGGGTGCGCCCGCCTGCACCACCGGCAGGTCCAGCGCCGGCGGCAGCGCGATGCCCATGTTGGCGCCGAACCAGGGCTTGAGCTCCATCGAGCCCTCGGGCTCGAAATCCGGCAGGGTGGCGTTCGCGCGCATCACCGCGGTGAGCGCCGCCGGAATGTGGGCGATGTTGGTCACCAGCGCGCCCTTCGCCGAGAACACCGGGTTCTCCGGCGTGAAGATGGCGTCGACGCCGAACTTCTGCATGAACCAGGCTTCCTTGGCGGCGGCATCGTCGTTGCCGCCGGCCATCGCACCGGCATGGCCCACCGCGCGGGTGAGCCTCGACTTCCAGCGCCCCACGACACAGGCCACCACCGGCTTGTTGAAGTCGGCGTCACGTTCGTAGTAGCCGCCCGGTTCGCAGTACAACACCGCGGCCTTGCTGCGCGCGTCGTTGGCGAGGGCGAAGGCGAATTCCGGCGCCGCGTAGTGGATGTACACGTCCTTGCCGCTGGAAACGAGGGTGGTGGTACCCCAGCCGGCCATGCGCAGGTATTGCGCGATGGTGGTGGTGAAGCCGCCGGAGTTGGACAGGATCGCGATCGAGCCGCGCTTGAGGGTATCGGACGGGCTGTCGCCGCCGAGCGCGCCGCCGATGCGCACCTGGTTCCAGGAGTCGGCGACGCCGAGACTGTTGGCGCCGAAGACGGTGACGCCGGCCTGCTGGCCCATGGCGCGGATCTCGCGCGCATCATGGACGGCGATCTTCTCGGTGATGATGAAGATCTTGTCGAGTTCGGGATTGACCCGGATCAGCTCGGCCACGCCGTCGCGCGCCGCGCCGGGCGGCAGGTAGACGACGCCGCAGTTGAAGCGGTGGCCGGCCTCGAGCCCCTCGCGCACGCTGTTGTATACGGGGATGGCGCCGAGCGGGGTTTCGAGCGTCTGGCCGCTGCGTCCCGGCGAGGTGCCGAACACGACGTTGCCGCCCGACCAGACGTGGCTGACCGGGGTGACGTCGGGGGACTCGCCGCCGAGGATATTCAATACGCACACCCGGTCGTGGCGGGTGGCGATCTGGGAAAGGGAACTGATCCCGACGTAGTAGGGGAAATCTCCCACACCTTGCTTGTGCATGCCTGTCTCCTGGAACTGTCTGTGTCGATGTTCGATGGGACGGAACGGGCGCAGAAGCGCTGTCGCGCGCGCCCGGCCGGGTCCTGTGTCGCGCCGCTCAGGCGGCCTTGGCGGGGGCGAGGCCGAGCCTGGCGGCGATCTCGTCGCGCCCGCCCGCCTTCATCCATTCGTTGATCTCGCGCGCGTAGTCGACGACCTCGCTCATCGCCGAGTCGAAACCGAACAGGCGATAGGGCAGGCCGAGCGCCTCGCAGGTGTCGCGGAACACCCCCATGCCGCGCACCAGGTTGGGGCCGCCGCGCCCGATGACGACGAACAGCGGGGTCGGGCCGTGCTTGCTGAAATGCTCGCGCAGCGCGTCAGCCATGGCGCGGAAGGTCTCGAAGATGTCGGTGTTGTTGGACTTGCCGCCGATGATGAAGAGCACGTTGGACTGCGCCAGCCAGTGCTTGAAGCAGATCGCGGCCACCGACTTCATCTTCTCGTAGGGCGGGTTGCCGCCGAAATCGGACGAGATGATGGCGTCGTCGCCGAGCATCTCGGTGACCAGCGAATTCGCGCCGCCACCGAAGGTCGGAGCGAGGATCGTGCCCTTGTCGTTGATCACGTAGACGTCGCTCTGGCCCTGGTGGGTGCGCAACTGGTTGATCTCCTGCTCGAAGTCCGAGTAGTCGGCGGCGAACAGGTGGGCAGGCAGGTTGAGTCGGTGCCAGCGCGTGTCGTCGCGGTCGAAGCCGCACTTGAAGTCGCAGGCCACCGGTGTCAGGCGCCCACGGCGATCCGGGCGCATGCGGATCGGGTTGAGCTCGAGGGTGGTCATGCCGAAATTGTGGTACAGCTCCCACAGCTTGGGCAGCTGCTGAACCAGCGGCGAGATGATCTCGGGCGGCGCGCCGATGTCGGTGAGCGCGTTGGCGACGACGAAGGCCTTCATGCCGGTGAGGGCGTCGAAGGGCACGCGGGCGATCTGGGTGTCGTCGAGTTCCTCGATGTCCACGCCGCCGCGGTGGGTGATGGTCAGGGTCGGGGCACGGAACTCGGTCGACACCGAGAGCGAGAAATAGATTTCGTGCTCGGCCGGAACTGCGCCCTCGAAGCTCACCCCGTTCGCCTTCGCGACCTGATTGCCGTGGCGATGCTCGACGAAGTAGAGACGCTCCTTCTCGGCCAGCGCGGTCTTCAGATCCTTCGCCCTGCCGAGCAGGCCGGCCTTGCCCTTCTTGCCGACGCCGCCCTTGAACACCGGCTTCACGAAGACCGAGCCGTGGCGCTCGATCATCGACTTGATTTCCTCCTCGCTGGCATCCGGTCCGATTACCTCGGCACTCGGAAAGCCGACGAACTCGAGCAACTTGCTCCCATGAAGCATCCCGGTGATCTGCATCGCTGTCTCCTGACTGTGGGGTTCGAATTACAGTCAGCTTATTGCGCCGGGCTTTCAGTCGGCTTTCGCTCGCGGCATGGCCTCGGCACTTTTGCACGACCCACGCGGCCCGCCGCGCAGCGGCAGCTCCACCTCCACGCAAAGCCCTCGCCCGCCCGCACCGGACTTGAGCGCGATCCTGCCGCCGTGCGCGAAGCAGATCTCGCGCACGATCGCCAGCCCCAGGCCGCTGCCCTCGGTGTCGCCCTGGCCGAGAATGCGGTAGAAGCGCTTGAACACGTTGTCGCGCTCGTCCTCGGGGATGCCCGGCCCCTGGTCGGCGACGCTGATCACGGCCTCCTCGTGCCAGGCCGCCACGGCCACCGTCACCTGCGATTCGGGCGGGCTGTAGCGGATGGCGTTGTCGATGAGGTTGGCGACCATCTCGCGCAGCATCGGCGCGTTGCCCTGCAGGACGACCGGCGCCCCCGGGCCCTCGAAGGCGAGGTCGATGCCCTTCTTCAGGGCCAGGGGCACGAGTTCCAGCGCGACGTCCTTCAGCAGCGCGGTCAGGTCCACTTCGGCGCGCTCCTCGATCAGGCCATCGACGGCCTCGGCGCGCGACATCGTCAGCATCTGGTTGGCCAGCCGGCGCGCGGCGCGGATGCTGCGTAGCAGGCTGGCGAAGGTGTTCAGCATCTCCTCCGGGTCCTTCTGCCGCAGGCCGTATTCCGCCTGTGTGCTCAGCACCGCCAGCGGCGTTCGGATCTGGTGCGCCGCATCGGCGAGGAAGCGCCGGCGCGCGACGAGCATC
>JBFGZP010000260.1:0-4925 GCA_041586695.1 Thauera sp. | reverse complement strand
TCGATCGCATCGCCCTGCGTGCCCCACTTCTTCGAGTCGGCCTCGACCGCGGCGAGCTGGTCCTCGAACAGCATCTTCGATTCGTACAGCAGGCGGCCGATCAGCGTGCTCTTGCCGTCGTCCACGCTGCCGCAGGTGATGAAGCGCAGCAGGCGTTTGTTCTCGTGCAGCTTCAGGTACTGGTCGATGTCGGTGGCGATGAGATCCGAGACGTGTGCCATCAGCAGGCCTCCTGCAGGGCCGCCCCAAAGGCGGTCTTCGCCCCCTTGGGGGGCAACGAACGAATGCGAGTGTGGGGACTCATCAGAAGTACCCCTCCTGTTTCTTCTTTTCCATCGAACCGGCCGAATCGTGGTCGATGACGCGGCCCTGGCGCTCGGAACTGCGGGTCAGCAGCATCTCCTGGATGATCTGCGGCAGCGTCGTCGCCTCGGACTCGACCGCGCCGGTCAGCGGGTAGCAGCCCAGGGTGCGGAAGCGCACCATCTTCTGCATCGGCACCTCGCCGGGGCGCAGCGGCATGCGCTCGTCGTCGACCATGATCAGGGCGCCGTCGCGCATCACCACCGGGCGCCGCGCGGAGAAATACAGCGGCACGATCGGGATGTTCTCGAGGTGGATGTACTGCCAGATGTCGAGCTCGGTCCAGTTCGATAGCGGAAACACCCGGATCGACTCGCCCTTGTGCTTGCGCGCGTTGTACAGCTTCCACAGTTCCGGGCGCTGGTTCTTCGGATCCCAGCGGTGCTGCGCCGAGCGGAACGAAAACACGCGCTCCTTGGCGCGCGATTTCTCCTCGTCGCGCCGCGCGCCGCCGAAGGCGACATCGAAGCCGTACTTCTCCAGCGCCTGCTTGAGGCTCTCGGTCTTCATGATGTCGGTATGGATCGCCGAGCCGTGGGTGAAGGGGTTGATGCCCTTGGCGACCCCGTCCTGGTTGATGTGCACCAGCAGGTCGAAGCCGAGCTCCTTCGTCATGCGCTCGCGAAACGCGTACATGTCGCGGAACTTCCAGGTGGTATCGACATGCAGCAGCGGAAACGGCGGCTTGGCCGGGAAGAAGGCCTTCATCGCCAGGTGCAGCATCACCGCGCTGTCCTTGCCGATGGAATAGAGCATCACCGGGTTGTCGGCTTCGGCCACGACTTCCCGCATGATGTGGATGCTCTCGGCTTCCAGCCGTTGCAGATGGGTGAGATTCATGGAGGGCTCATTTGCTCGTGCGGTCATGGCGCACAGGATACCGAAGCCCGGGGGGCCGGGATGCGCCGGCGCTACCGAACTCGTCCGAATCAGGAAATTGTTCCTCGGGAACGCGCAATAGTCCGCTCCCCTGCCCACGGAATATAGAACCGATCGCTAGAATGCATCATGCGTTTTCTCACACAGGACAAGCCATCGTGATCGACCTCACCCGCGACGAAATCCTCGAGCGCCTGATCCCGATCATCCGCGCCGCCGGCGACATCGTCATGGACGTGTACGACACCGACTTCAGCGTGCGCGGCAAGGAAGACGCCTCGCCGGTGACCGAGGCCGACGAGCGCGCCGAAGCGCTGATCATCCCTGCGCTGGAGGCTCTGCTCCCGGGCGTGCCGATCGTCGCCGAGGAGGCGGTCGCCGCCGGCCAGGTCCCGGCGGTGGGAGAGCGCTTCTGGCTGGTCGACCCGCTCGACGGCACCAAGGAGTTCATCAGCCGCAACGGCGAATTCACGGTGAATATCGCCCTGGTCGAGCACGGCACGCCGGTGCTCGGCGTCGTGTTCGCCCCGGCGCTGGGCCGGCTCTTCGCCGGTGCCGTGGGCGACGGCGTCTTCATCGAGGAGGCCTTCGGCCGTCGCCCGATTCGCTGCCGCCGCCCGCCGCCCGAAGGCCTGACGGTAGTCGCCAGTCGTTCGCATGGCGATGCGGCAGCGCTCGACACCTTCCTCGCCGGGCGCCCGGTCGCCGCCGTGCGCAGCGCCGGCTCTTCGCTCAAGCTCTGCCTCATCGCCGCCGGCGAGGCCGATCTCTACCCCCGCCTCGGCCGCACCATGGAATGGGACATCGCCGCCGGCCACGCAGTGCTCGCCGCGGCCGGCGGCGGTATCGCCACCCTCGCCGGCGCCCCACTCGCCTACGGCAAGCCCGGCTTCGACAACCCGCATTTCGTCGCCCACGGCCGCAAGGCTTGAGCTCTCGGCCAATGCGCCGTCCGCGATGACGGCCTACCTCGTTCTCGGCTCCATCCTGGTGCTGCTCGGCCTGCTCGTGCACGGCCGCCTCAGCCCGGCCGTGCTGTTCTCGGCCTGGGCCGGCGGCTACACGCTGCTCGGCCTCGTCAGCCAGCAGGCCCTGCTGTCGAGCTTCTCCAACCCCGCGCTGGCCACGCTGATCCTGTTGCTGCTGGTGTCGCTCGCGCTCGAACGCTCGCCGCTGCTCGATCGCCTGTCCGACACACTGCTGCGCGGGCGACCCGGTGCGGCCACCCTGCGCCTGAGTGCCTTCACCGCGACGCTGTCCTCGTTCATGAACAACACCGCGGTGGTCGGCGCCCTGCTCGGCATGGTGTCGCGCCAGCGCCTGCAGCCGGCCTCGCGCCTGCTCCTGCCCCTGTCCTACGCCTCGATCCTCGGCGGCATCACCACCCTGGTGGGCACCTCCACCAACCTGGTGGTGAACTCCTTCGCGGTGGAAGCCGGCCTGCCGGCGCTGCACATGTTCCAGTTCTCCTGGGTCGGCGTGCCGGTGGCGCTGGCCTGCGTGCTGATGCTCGCGCTCAGCGCCAGGCTGCTGCCGGCCAATGCCGCCGACGACAGCGAAGCGCGCACCGCCTACTTCCTCGAGGCGCGGGTGACGTCCGGCTCGCCGCTGGCCGGGCGCAGCATCGAGCAAAACGGCCTGCGCAACCTCGATGGCCTGTTCCTGCTCGAGATCGAGCGCGCCGACCGCCTGATCTCGCCGGTCGGCCCCAACGAAGTCCTGGGCGAGGGAGACGTCCTCGTATTCACCGGTGAAATCGGCAAGGTCCAGGCGCTTCAGCGCTTCCCCGGGCTGCAGGTCTTCGGCACCCGGGCCGACGACCTGCTGAAGTCCAACCTGGTCGAGGTCGTCATCTCGAACCAGTCGGAACTCGCCAGCCGCACGCTGCGCGAAGTGGATTTCCGCACCATGTTCGACGCCGGCGTGGTCGGCATCCGCCGCGGCGACAAGCGTCTCGCCGGCCAGCTCGGTCGCATCCCGCTTCGCGTCGGCGACAGCCTCCTGCTGGCCGCCGGACCGGACTTCTTTCAGCACCGCAATCTCGACCGCAACTTCCACGTCCTCAACGGCACCGGCGTGCGGCCCCGCATGACCGCGGCGCAAAGCACCGCAGCGCTGTCGGGCTTCGCCATGGTGATCGCGCTGTCGGCGCTTGAATGGGTGCCGCTGTTCAACGGCCTGCTGGTGCTGATGGCCGGCCTGATCGCCAGCGGAATGCTCACCCTGGGCGAGATGCGGCGGCGCTTCCCGTTCGAGTTGCTGATCGTGATCGGCTCGGCCCTGACGCTGGCCAAGGTCATCGAAGGCTCGGGTGCGGCGGCACTGATGGCGGGCTGGATCCGCCTCGCCTTCGCCGATTTCGGCATCATGGGCGCCTTTGTCGGCGTCTATCTGATCACCCTGATGCTCACCGAGCTCGTCACCAACAACGCCGCGGCCGCGCTGGCCTTCCCGATCGCGCTCACCACCGCGCGGGCCTTCGACGTCGATCCGACGCCCTTCGTGATGGTCGTCGCCTACGGCGCGAGCGGCGGCTTCCTCGTGCCCTTCGGCTACCAGACGCACCTGATGGTGTATTCGGCCGGGCGCTACCGCATGAGCGACTTCCTGCGCGTCGGTCTGCCGGTCAGCCTGGTCTATTCAGCTGGAGTGTTGTTGCTGGTGCCGGTGATGTTCCCGTTCACGCCGGGTTGAAGGCGGGCTACGCTTCACGCAGGGCAGGCTCCAGCCCGCCTGCAGCCTCACTCGCTGGCGAGGCGCCTGACGAAATCCACCACCGTGCCCGCGGCCGCGAACGAACTGCCGTCGATGTCGTCGTCCGCAACTTCGACATCGAAGCGCTCCCCGACGGACTGGATCACTGCGATCACCGCCATGGAGGCCAGCTCCGGCAGGCTGCCGAGCAGGGGCGTGGTGCTGTCCCACCGCAACATGGTCATGGGCGCGCGCAGCCCCGGAACGACCTGGATGACGATCGGCCGATGAACGGCCCGACCGCGCCCACGGCACCACCCATCCACACCCCGATGAATCGGTTCCCCGTCGACAGCTTCGAGCTCGGCCGCTACCCGGTGCGCGAAGCCGGCGTGTATGCGTGCCGCGTCATCGACCGCAAGGTCTCGCGTGGCCACACCTACCCGATCACCGACGGCGGTCTGCACCACAACCTGTCCGCGAGCGCCAGCTTCGGCCAGCTCATCCGCAAGAACTGCCCGCTGGCAATCGTCAACCGCATGGGCGGGCCGGCCCACCCGCCGGTATCGGCCGTCGGCCCGCTGTGCACCCCGCTCGAGCTCATCGCCGACCGCATGCCCCGCCCGTCGCGCAGATCGGCGACTACGTCGTCGTGTTCCAGTCCGGTGCCTGCGGCGCCAGCGCCAGCCCGCACGGCTTCCTGAGCCACCCGGAGGTACCCGAAACCCTGGCATCACGTGCCCAGCAGATCACAAGCGCCCGGTAGCGCGAGCCTTTGGCGGCCAGGCGCGCTTGGCTTGACTTGTCGCCAGACACTATCGCGACAAGGCCCCAGACCCCATCGACTCTCGAAACGTGACTTACTGCCGCTGTGATTGTCGTCTTGCGGCGCTACCCTCACTGAAACCTCCCGCCCGCTTCAAAGGGAGGCCTGTTCTCGAACGCAATCTCCGCGCGATTCGCCCATGAAACTCACGATCTTCGGCACC
>JBFGZP010000259.1:0-4964 GCA_041586695.1 Thauera sp. | reverse complement strand
CTCGTGGATCTGGTTCGCCTCCATCAGCACCTTCTCGGCCTGCGAGACGATGCGACGGCCGGTCTCGGTGATCTTGACCTCGGACGCGCTGCGCTCGAACAGCTGGATGCCGAGCTCGTCCTCCACCTTCTTCACCGCAACGGACAGCGTGGGCTGCGACACATGGCACTTCTCGGCGGCACGGCCGAAATGGCGCTCGTGAGCCAGGGCGACGAGATAGCGAAGATCGGTCAGTGTCATGGCTATGGCCCGGCGGAATCCGTCAGGCGGGCTGGTGGAAGCACTGACGGATGTTACCGCTTCCGCCCCGCGCCTGCGCATCCGCATCGTCGACATCTCCCCGAATATCCCGTGGAGCTTTTCATCGATGCTTTGGGCATGGGGCGCGGACCGCCTGCGGACATGGTCTTGAAACGCCCGTGCTCCGTCCCAATGTCCACTAAAGAGGCGTCGTCGGGAACGGGGGGGCCGAATCCGCGTCCACCGCCTCTGACAAACCCCCAACAGACACGGAACGGAACATGCGCACACTGATCTTCGCAAGCGCCCTGACGGCGGCGGTCCTTGCCGCCTCGCCCGACGGCGCCATCGTTTCCTTTGCCCGCGCCCAAGGCAGCGTGGAAGCCTCACCCGCGCCGTCGCTGGTGAGGCCTAATCGTTACGGCCTGCCCGATTTCGGCGACCTGGTCGAACAGGTCGGTCCGGCGGTGGTGAACATCAGCGTCGTCCAGCGCCGCCAGCAGCAGTCGATGGGGGAAAACCCGCTGGCCGACGACCCGTTCTACGACTTCCTGCGCCGTTTCGGCGTCCCCATCCCGGGCATGCCCGGCCAGCCGGGCGCCGGCCCCCGCACCCGCCGCGGTATCGGCTCTGGGTTCATCGTCAGCGCCGATGGTTATGTGCTGACCAACGCCCACGTCGTCGGCGGCGATGATGACAATACGGCCTCCGAAGTCACCGTCTCGCTGATCGACAAGCGCGAGTTCAAAGCCAAGGTGATCGGCATCGACCGCCGTACCGATGTCGCCCTGATCAAGATCGACGCGCGCGACCTGCCGACGGTCAAGATCGGCGATGCCGAGCGCTCGCGCGTGGGCGAATGGGTCGTCGCGGTGGGCTCGCCCTTCGGCTTCGACGCCACCGTCACCGCGGGCATCATCTCGGCCAAGGCGCGCCGCCTGCCCGACGAGACCTACGTACCCTTCATCCAGACCGACGTCGCGATCAACCCTGGCAACTCGGGCGGACCACTGTTCAACCTCGCCGGCGAGGTCATCGGCATCAACTCGCAGATCTACTCACGCTCGGGCGGCTTCATGGGCATCTCCTTCGCCATCCCGATCGACGTCGCGATGAACATCAAGGATCAGCTCATCGCCCACGGCCGCGTCCAGCGAGGCCGGCTGGGCATCGCCATCCAGACCGTGGACAAGGATCTGGCGCAGTCCTTCGGCCTTCCCGACGCGCGTGGCGCGCTGGTGGCCAGCGTCGAGCCCGACAGCGCCGCGGACAAGGCGGGGCTGAAAGCGGGCGACGTGGTTCTGGGCGTAGATGGCACGCGCGTGAGCGAATCGATCGACCTGCCCCGCATCATCGGCGAGAAGCGCCCCGGGACGCGCATCCGCCTGGAGATCTGGCGCGACGGCCGCAGTCGCGACGTGCTTGCCACGCTCGACGAGCTCAATCCGGAGACCACGGCAAGCGCGGCCGTGCCGGGCTTGGGCGACAGCGCAGGCGGCAAGCTCGGCCTCAATGCGCGCTCGTTGACACCCCAGGAGGCCGCCCAGCTCGGTCTCAAGGGCGGCCTCGTCGTCGAAGCCGCCGAGGGGCCGGCCGCCCGCGCCGGCATCCAGCGTGGCGACGTCATCCTGGCGCTGAACAACCAGACCGTGAGCAACCTGGCCGAATTCCGCATGCTGGTCGAGCGCGCCGGCAAGCGCTTTGCGCTCCTGATTCAGCGCGGCGATTCGCGCATCTTCGTGCCGATCCAGGTCGAATGAGCCGGTTCGGCCCGCGTCCGCCGTGAAAGGCGAGTCCGGAGGCGTCCGGAAACCGGGCGCGCGCTCAAGCTCATGCCCAGGAAATATACTGAGCGGCTGAACCATATTGGATACCCGGCTGTCGCAGTCGGGGCTCCAAACCCAGCCCTTCATCAACCAACAGTGAGAAACGCATGAAAAAATCCACCATTCGCATGGCCCTCGGCGTCATCGCCCTGTCCCTTGCCACCGCCGCCAGCGCCCAGATGAAGCCCGAGGACCAGATCGAGACCCGCCAGGCCGGCTACAAGTTCATGGCCTGGAACATGGGCAAGATCAAGGCCAACCTGGAAGGCGAATACAACAAGGACCAGGTCATCGCCGCCGCCAACCTGGTCGCCGCCACCGCCAACTCCGGCATGGGTGCGCTGTTCGGTCCCGGCACCGACAAGGCGATCGGCGACGTCGAGACGCGCGTCAAGCCCGAACTGTTCACGGAAAGCGAGAATGTCGCCAAGCTCGCCGGGGAGTACATCAGCGCGGCCAACAATCTCGCCAAGGTCGCCGCGAGCGGCGACGCCGCCGCGGTCAAGACCGCGTTCGGCAAGATGGGCGAGGCCTGCAAGGCCTGTCACGACAAGTACCGCGCCGAAGAGTAATCCCCGCGTCGATCAGCCAGGTCAAAGCCGCCCCGCCCCTCGAGGCGGCTTTTTTTCCTCTAGCCTTACCAGGCCGGCACCGTACCGGCCGGGGGCGGCGGGGGTGGGGGCGGCAGCAGGCCGCCGGCCGCGGCCCACACCACCCCCACCGCCACCGTGAGGGCGACGAAGAAGGCCACCGGTCCGCCGCCCGACGCAGGGCGGGCATGCGCTTGTGACACCTCCTTGAAGCCGGTGATCATCGGCCGCAACAGGGTCTCGCGCCGAATGTGCGTGTAATAGGCGATCGCCGACAGGTGCAGACCGACGAGGCCGAGGATGAGCCAGTAGTTCTGCCGGTGCAGGCCGCTGAGCCAGTCGGAGGTATCCTTCGCAACCAGCGCATAGAGCGGGCCCTCGAAGGCGATGTCGTCGTTCGAGACCAGCCCGGTGGCGCCCTGGAAGGCCAATACGCCGAGCAGCGCCAGCACCGACAAGGCGCCGAGCGGATTGTGCCCGATGCCCTGCCAGTGGCCGCGCATGTAGCGCAGCACGCTCATCGGCAGGGGCATGAACTGGGCGAAGCGGGCATAGGTCGAGCCGACGAAACCCCAGGTGACGCGGAAGGCGAGCACGCCGCAAATCGCGATCCCCACGCGGCCATGCCATTCCATCAGGTTGCCGCCGATCTCGGCGGTGACGAAGGCGGCGGTGACGAGGATCGCGAGCAGCCAGTGGCCCAGGCGTGTTGGCAGGTCCCAGATGCGGATCGGAGTCGTCGTCATGATCGTGCGGGCTTGGTGGATTTCTTTTTTGATTTCGACAGACCGGTTGCCCCCGATTTGGTTTCCGGCGTGGCGGACCGGCCGGCGAGGAATTCGACCAGATGACGGCCGGTGTGCGAGGCCGGCGTCGCCATCGCGAACTCCGGCGGTCCCTCCGCCACGACCCTGCCACCGCCGTCGCCCCCCTCCGGGCCGAGATCGATCAGCCAGTCCGCCTCGGCCATGACGTCGAGATCGTGCTCGATCACCAGCACCGTATGACCGGCGTCGGCGAGACGGTGCAGGACGTGGATGAGCTTGTCGACGTCGGCCATATGCAGACCGACGGTGGGCTCGTCGAGCACGTAGACGGTGTGCTTGTCGGCCGCAAGCGGCTTGCCGCCGGTGTCGATGGCGTCGCCGGCGCGGCTGCGCACCTTGGCCAGTTCGGTGACGAGCTTGATGCGCTGCGCCTCGCCACCCGACAGCGTCGGGCTGGGCTGGCCCAGGGTCAGGTAGCCGAGGCCGACGTCCTGCAGCAGCTGCAACGGGTGGGCGATGGCCGGGTGAGCGGCATAGAAGCCCACCGCTTCATCGACCGCCATCGCCAGCACCTCGGCCACGGTCTTGCCGCGCCAGCGCACCGACAGGGTTTCCGGGTTGAAGCGGTCGCCGCCGCAGCCCTCGCAAGGCGTCTTGACGTCGGGCAGGAAGCTCATCTCCACCGTGGTCTGACCCTGCCCCTCGCACACCGGGCAGCGGCCGGCACCGGTGTTGAAGGAGAAGCGCGAGGCCGTCCAGCCGCGGGTGCGGGCATCGAAGGTGTCGGCGAACAGCTTGCGAATCGCGTCCCAGAAGCCGACGTAGGTGGCCGGGCAGGAGCGCGGCGTCTTGCCGATCGGGGTCTGGTCGACCTCGAGCACGCGGCCGACCTGCTGCCAGCCGTCGAGCGCGCGGCAGCCGACCAGGGCGTGATCAACCTGTTCCGGCTGCGCCTCGCCGCGCCGGCGGGCGCGGGTCGCGGCCGGGTCGCCGAGGCGGGCGCGCAGGTTGGCATGGATGACGTCGCGCGCCAGCGAGGACTTGCCCGAACCGGATACGCCGGTGACGACCGTGAGCCGCGCCAGCGGGATGCGGACGTCGATGTCGTCGAGGTTGTGCAGCGTCGCGCCCCAGACGCGGATCGCCGCATGATCGTCCGCCACCGCCCGCCGCGGTCGCAGCGGATGCTGCAGGGGGGCGCGGAAGCAGGCGCCGGTGGCGGATTCCGGCGCCGCCAGCAGCGCGGCGATGTCGCCTTCGGCGACTACTCGGCCGCCGCGCACGCCGGCGCCGGGGCCGAGGTCGATGACATGGTCGGCACGGCGGATGGTGTCCTCGTCGTGTTCCACCACCAGCAGCGTGTTGCCGCGGTCGCGCAGGGCCTCGAGGGTGTCGAGCAGCAGGCGGTTGTCGCGCGGATGCAGGCCGATCGTGGGCTCGTCGAGGATGTAGCACACGCCGCGCAGGTTGGAGCCGAGCTGCGCCGCCAGCCGGATGCGCTGGGCCTCGCCGCCGGACAGCGTGGGCGCTGCGCGGTCGAG
>JBFGZP010000258.1:0-4989 GCA_041586695.1 Thauera sp. | reverse complement strand
GCTGTCACCCCTTCAATCCGGGCGGGTATGATCCCGTTCCCTGACCTGAGACAGAACGACTCCGATGGATCAACGCCGCCTAATCCTCTTTCTGGTTTTTTCCTTCTCCCTGGTGATGCTGTGGGAGGGCTGGATGAAGCAAAACCAGCCCGTGCCCGCGCCGGTGGCGCAGCAGGCCGCCGGCACCAATGCGCAGGCGGACGGTGCAGTGCCGACGCCCTCGGCCAACCTCGCGCCGGGCCAGGTCGTCGTGCCCAGCGGGCCGACGGTTTCGGCTGCCGCGCGCGTGACGGTCGAGACCGACCTCCTGCGTGCCGACGTGTCGGCGCAGGGCGGCGACCTCGTTCGCCTGGAGCTCAAGGAGCACAAGCAGAAGGAAGACCACAGCAAGCCCTTCCTGCTGTTCGATGACGGGTCGGCGCACAAGTACTTCGCCCAGGGCGGGCTGATCGGCGACGGTCTGCCGACGCACAAGACCCTGTTCACGCTGCCCGAGGGCGACTTCAGCCTCAAGGACGGCCAGGACAGCGTGGTGCTGCGCCTCGAGGCGCCGGAACAGAACGGCGTGCGCGTCACCAAGGTGATGAGCTTCAACCGCGGAAGCTACCTGGTCGACGTCACCTACGAGATCACCAACGGCAGCGGTGAGGCGATTGCGCCGCATGCCTACTTCCAGCTCACGCGTGACGCCCAGCCGGCCGAGAAGCCCGAGGGCTTCGGCGGCGTGCAGACCTTCATCGGTCCTGCGTTCTACACCGACACCGGCAAGTTCCAGAAGGTGGATTTCGGCGATATCGACGATGGCGACGCCAAGTTCGTCAAGACAGCCAGCGATGGCTGGGTGGCGATGGTGCAGCATTACTTCGTCAGCGCCTGGCTGCCCGAGCCGGGCATGAAGCGCGAGTTTTTCGCTCGCGCCGTGGGCAACGGCCTGTATTCGGCCGGGGTGATCCTGCCGGTGGAGCCGATCGCAGCGGGTGCCGCGGCCAAGGTCGAGTCGCGCCTCTACGCCGGCCCGCAGGAACAGGACAAGCTCGAGGACATCGCACCGGGCCTGGACCTGGTGGTCGACTACGGCTGGCTCACCGTCATCGCTGCGCCGCTGTTCTGGGTGCTTTCATGGCTTTACAAGCTGACCGGGAACTGGGGATGGGCGATCATCCTCGTGACCGTGATGCTGAAGATCATCTTCTTCCCCCTGTCGGCGGCGAGCTACAAGTCGATGGCGAAGATGCGCGTGCTCGGCCCGCGGATGAAACGCCTGAAGGAACTGCACGGCGACGACAAGGCCAAGATGCAGCAGGAGATGATGAACATCTACCGCACCGAGAAGATCAATCCGCTCGGCGGCTGCCTGCCTATCCTGGTCCAGATCCCGGTATTCATCGCCCTCTACTGGGTGCTGCTGGGCAGCGTCGAGATGCGCCAGGCGCCGTGGCTGGGCTGGATCCAGGATCTTTCCGCGAAGGATCCCTACTTCATTCTGCCGATCATCATGGGCGCCTCGATGCTGGTGCAGATGAAGCTCAACCCGACGCCGCCTGATCCCATCCAGGCCAAGGTGATGATGGCCATGCCGATCGTGTTCACCTTCATGTTCCTGTGGTTCCCGTCGGGCCTCGTGCTGTACTGGGTGGTGAACAACCTCCTTTCGATTGCCCAGCAGTGGCAGATCACGCGGATGATCGAGAGTGCAAAGCCCGGCAGCAAGACCGCCTGACACGATCGCCGCCATCGCGACGGCACCGGGCCGGGGAGGCATCGGTGTCGTTCGCGTGTCCGGCGCCACGCTGGCCCCCTTCGCGCGTGAGCTGACCGGACACGAACCCCGCCCTCGGGTCGCCGCCTTCACGCGCTTTCGCGATGCGGAAGGCGAGGCGATCGACGAGGGCCTTGTTCTTTTCTTCCCCGGCCCGGCTTCATTCACCGGCGAGGATGTGCTCGAGTTGCAGGGGCACGGCGGCCCGGTGGTGATGCAGTTGCTGCTCGAGCGCTGTCTTGCCCTGGGCGCGCGCCTGGCCGAACCCGGCGAGTTCACCCGCCGCGCCTTCCTTAACGGCAAGCTCGATCTCGCCCAGGCCGAGAGCGTTGCCGACCTCATCGAGGCTTCCACGGCGGCCGCCGCACGCTCGGCGGTGCGCTCGCTCTCGGGTCGCTTCTCCGACGAGATCCGCCGCATCTGCGATGCGCTGATCGATCTGCGGATGCTGGTCGAGGCGACACTCGATTTCCCCGAGGAGGAGGTCGAGTTTCTCGAGCGCGCACGAGCCGTGCCGCGCCTCGAAGGGATCCGCGGCGAACTCGCCGGCGTGCTCGACCGTGCGCGTCAGGGTGCGCTGTTGCGAAGCGGAATGAACGTGGTTCTGGTGGGTGAGCCCAATGTCGGCAAGTCGAGCCTGCTCAACCAGCTTGCCGGCGAGGAGCGCGCGATCGTGACCGAGATCGCAGGCACGACGCGCGACGCGCTGCGGGAGACGATCCAGATCGAGGGCATCCCGCTGCACATCATCGATACCGCCGGCCTGCGCGACACCGAGGACATGGTCGAGCGCCTGGGTATCGAGCGCACCTGGCGCGAGATCGAGCGGGCCGATGTGATCCTGAGACTGGTCGATCTGACACGGGAGGAGGTCACGGCCGCGGCGACCGACATCGAGGATCGGCTGCCGGCCGGCGTCGAGCGGATTACGGTGCTCAACAAGATCGATCTCTGTGCCCGGACCGTGGGCCGCGAGGAGGCGGGCGGGCGGGTGCTGCTGGCAGTGTCGGCGAAGAGTGGCGCAGGCATCGATCTCCTGCGGTCGGAGTTGCTGCGGATTGCAGGCTGGCATACGCATGGCGAGGATGTGATTCTCGCGCGCGAGCGCCATCTACATGCCTTGCGCGCGGCGCTCGGGCACGTCGAGTCGGCGGGGCAGGTCACGAGCGCGCTCGAGCTGTTCGCGGAAGAGCTCAGACTGGCCCAGGAAAGTCTCAACGAGATCACCGGTGAATTCACCGCGGACGATCTGCTCGGGGTCATCTTCTCGCGGTTCTGCATCGGCAAGTGACTGCCTTGGCGGTCATCGCCTGTCCCTTCGCCGTCGGCCTCGACATGCAGATGTTCCACGTGGAACAGCGCTGACATGGACATCGAATTCGTCGTTCTCGCCCTCGCGCTTGGCGCTTTCTTCGCCGGCTTCGTCGACGCCGTCGTGGGTGGGGGCGGCCTGATCCAGATTCCTGCCTTGTTCGCTGCTTACCCGGGTCTCGCCCCGGCGACGCTGTTCGCCACGAACAAGCTCGCCTCCGTTGTCGGCACAAGCAGCGCGGCCCTCCAGTACAGTCGCCGCGTACGCATACCGTGGCGGGTGGCGGGCCCCGGCGCGGTGGCTGCGCTGGTGGGCTCGTGGTACGGGGCGAAAGCGGTCACCCTGATGCCGCCCGAGGCGCTTCGCCCGCTGATTCTTCTGCTCCTCGTCCTGGTGGCGATCTACACCTTCGTCAAAAAGGACCTCGGGACGGTCTCGACCGAGTCGGTGCACGGCCTGTGCTCGACCGTCATCGCCGGCGTGATCGGGGGTGTCATCGGCTTCTACGACGGCTTTTTCGGTCCGGGTACCGGCAGCTTCCTGATCTTTCTCTTCATCCGCACACTCGGCATGGATTTCCTGCGCGCCTCGGTTTGCGCGAAGATTCTCAATGTTGCGACCAATCTGGCCGCGATCGGCTTCTTCGTCGGCAACGTCGAGATCCTGTGGAAGGTCGCCGGCATCATGGCGGCATGCAATCTTTCCGGTGCGGTGGTCGGGTCGAGGATGGCGTTGCGGCATGGTGCGGTGTTCGTGCGCAAGATGTTTCTCGGCGTCGTCGCGGTGTTGATCGCCAAGCTCGCTTACGACACCTTCCGCGGCTGAGCGCAGTCGAATCGCCGCCATGTTTCACGTGAAACATGGCGGCGGCGAAGGTGTTCTCCTTCGGGCCAGGCCGCAGAACTGCCTTGCCGCAACGCCGGCCGTCGAGCCATCACCGTCGGTGCTCGCTACTGCGTTCGCCGCGTTGCGAGCGCCGGAGCATCCGGCTTCAGCAGTACAATGGCACTCCACCCTGCGCGCAGTTCGCCCTTTCCACTTCCCAGCGCGACTTGCCGGCCTGCCGAGGGCCGGCGGTACCCGTGAGCCGGCCTTCATCCCGTGATCTCCCCATCCTCGCCCTCCCGTCGTTCCCCGTTCAGGTCCGGTGCCTCCCGGCCCGTCCCGAGCCGCGCGCCGCAACGAGATGCCGTTCAGATACCCGAAGACAGCCTCGGATATGCCCTGCTGCAGGCAGCGGAGCTGGTCGCCGGTGTCATCGAAGGGGGTAACCTCACCGACGCCTTCGAGCGCCTGCTCGGGGCTCATCCAGCCTGGCCGGATGCGACCCGCGGTGCGGTCCGCGATCTCGCCTGGTCGACCCTGCGTGATTTCGGTCGAGGCGATGCGGTCCTCGATCGCCTGCTCAGGAGTCCGCCACCCGTGGCGGCGCGTGCAATGTTGCTGGTCGCGTTGCTGCGCCTGCGCCAGCGGCCGGAGCAGGCGCATACGGTGGTGGATCAGGCGGTGCAGGCGGCGACGGTACAGATGCCGGGCCTGAAGGGCTTGATCAACGGCGTGCTGCGCAACGCGCTGCGTCAGACCGAGCAATGGGCCGCCTGGGAGCAGGCTGACGAGGCTGGGCGGCATGCCTGCCCGCCATGGTGGACCGCGAAATTGCGCGCCTCCCTGCCTGAGGACTGGGAGGCGGTGCTGGAGGTGGGCAAGCAGCGGCCACCGATGGCGGTACGGGTTAACCCGCTGCGAGGCACGCCAGATGATGTTGCCGCCGAACTGGAAGAGGCGGGCATTGCCACGCGCAGGCTCGACAACGATGCCTTGCTGCTCGATACGCCCGTCCCCCTCGCGCGGCTGCCGGGCTATGCCGAGGGCCGGCTGTCGGTGCAGGATGCGGGGGCGCAGTGGGCGGCCCGGCTGC
>JBFGZP010000257.1:0-5018 GCA_041586695.1 Thauera sp. | reverse complement strand
GTCGAAGCGGTTATCGCCGAGTTCGGCGATCGCGCGCTCGATGCGCCGCAGCGGCCGCAACAACCACAAGCCGGTAAGCGCGGCGAGCACAAGCGCGAGCATGATCGCCGCGACGATCTGGCCCGCCAGCGCTTCGCGCTTGCGATCCAGCGCCTCGAGCATGTCGAGGTTGTGGCCGTCGATGACTTCGCGCACGCGCCCGGCGAGCGCGTCGTTGAGTTCGCCGAGGCGGGCAAGCGGGGCGATGACGTCATGCGTCGCGCTGGCCGCGCTGGTGGCGCCATCGACAGTAGCCATGCGAGAGCCCGTCGGCATCATGCCGGGGCTTGGGGTGCGAATCGGCGCGGCCCCGGTGACGCCGGCGAGTGCGCTGCGCGTACGCTCTGCAAGCGTCCGCCATTCATGTGCGATCGGCCCGGCACCTGGCAGTGCGGCTTCCAGCTGCGCGAGGGCGTCGGCCGCCTCGGTGCGCGCGGCGGTGAAGCGCTCGTGCAGGACGGCGTCCTCGAGGACGAGGAACTGTCGCGCGCTGCGCTCCATGTCCACCGTGCGTTCGCCCAGTTGCTGCACCGCGGAACTGAGCGCGACGGCGACTGCGCCGCCTTCTCGGCTGCTGCGGGCGAACTGCTCGAGACTCAGCCAGCCGCTTGCCGCGGCGACCCCGAGGACGCCGACGATCACGAGGTAGCTTGCAAGGAGGGTGGTGCGAAATGACGGACGCAACATTGTGGACGGGCGAGGCGCGGTGGGCACAAGCTCCGAGTTTAGGCGAGCAGGCTTGCAGGCGTGTCGGCCAAGTGAAAGCCGAAGTTACGATATCATGAACTTGTCGCTGCGAAACGACAAATAAAAATATAGTTAAAACATGGTGTTATTTGGAATGCGTGAAAATTGTGTCGGGTATTGGCGACAGAAATGCCCTCCCCGTGGCGCCCGAGCGCCGGGCACGTGCTTCGTGGCGTGATGCAAGTCCGCGACAACGCATGGTATTTTGTTGCTGGCATGGCGCTTGCGGCATGCCCCCGTCGGGCCGTGCCGCATGGCCCGTCCACTTTTCAGGAGATGACATGTTCAACAAGCCCTCGATGTTCCCGAAAACCGCCGAACCCCAGAGCACGCGGACTAATCGCCCGCTCGGGACGAGTACCGGCTCGGCGGACGACAAGCCTTTATCTGGCACTGCAACAGTGGGTGTGTCGTCCCAGCGAGACACTTCCGCGACCTCCACTCCGGCAGCGGACGAGGTTCGTACCGAAACGGCCGCAGCTTCGACCGAAGCGGCCGATACCGGCGGTAGCCGCCTGATCGTAGGCCCGGACGTCAAGCTCAAGGGCGCAGAAATTCTGGATTGCGACACCCTGGTGGTGGAAGGTCGGGTCGAGGCGACCATGGACAGCCGCGTGATCCGCATCGCCGAGAACGGTTCATATCAGGGCACGGTAGGTATCGACGTCGCCGAGATTCACGGCAACTTCGACGGCGAACTTACCGCGCGCAAGCAACTGATCATCCACGCTACCGGTCGCGTCAGCGGCAAAATCCGCTACGGCACGATCTTCATCGAGGAAGGCGGTGAGATCTCCGGCGACGTGCAGTCCCTTGCGAAGTCCGGCAAGGAAGGCAGGGAAGGCCTGCGCCAGGTGGAAACAAGCAGCGAGTCGAAGCCGCGGACGGCCCTCGCGAGCTGACAAGGGTCGCCGCGCTCACCGCGCGGTAGACAGCGGGCTGGTGCGAAACCGGCTCGCGCTCTCCAGCAGTGCTTCCTCCGGCACTGCGCGGGCGAGAAAGGACTGCTCGCCGAGCCCGGCGAGCAGTTCAGTCTCGCGCGCCAGCACCGCCGGCAGCGTGGCAAGCTTTACGTGTCCGAAGCCGCGGATTCGCTCGGGCAGGGCCGCCAGTTCGATGGCGGGTCCAAGTGTATTCGCATCGAGCTTCGGCAGCAGTGTCTCGATCATCTCCGCGTAGCGCGCCGCAAGTGCGCGCTCCATGCGACGCTCGGCCGTGCGCCCGAACGGGTCGGCCCAGGTGCCGCGCAGACGCTTGCCCCTGGCCAGCCACTTCATCGCCGTGAATAGCCAAGGACCATAGCGGACCTTGTCCGGCGCGCTTCCCGTGCGGGGCTTGACCAGCAGCGGTGGAGCCATGTGGAAGGACAAGCGCAGATCGCCGTCGAAGGTCTCAGCCAGGGCCTGTTGGAAGCGGCCGTCGGTGTACATGCGGGCCACTTCGTATTCGTCCTTGTACGACAGCAGCTTGGCATAGCTCCGCGCCACCGCGGTGGTGAGCGGCAGCTTGCCGTCGCCGCCGAAACCCGCTTCGGTCGCCCGCACGCGCTCGACCAGGCCGCGGTAACGCGCCGCGTAGGCCTCATCCTGATACGCGGTGAGATGCGCGCTGCGATGGGCGATCAGCGCGTCGAGCGTCATTGCCGGGGGCGCCGGCTCTTCGGCCAGCTCAAGCACGAGATGTGGCGACTCGGCGGTCAGCCGTCCGAGGTGCAGGGCCATGCGGTTCATGTCGATCGCGACCGCGTTGAGTTCGATCGCGCGCTCCAGCGCGGCGAGCGAGACCGGCACCCGACCGCGCTGCCAGGCGTAACCCAGCAGCAGCAGGTTGGCACCGATGGAGTCGCCGAGCAGGCGCAGCGCCAGATCGTAGGCGTCGACCGACTCGACGGCATCGGCGCCGGCCGCGAATGCCAGCTTGGCTTCCAGCGCCTCGGCGTGCAGGCTGGCGTCGGGGTCGCGCACGAAGCGGTCGGTGGGGTTGCGGTGACTGTTGGCGATGATCTGCGTGCGGCCGTGGCGCACCGTCTGCAGCGCGTCGGCCGACGCGCCGACGACGAGGTCGCAGGCCAGCAGGAGATCGGCCTGCTGCGTATCGATGCGCACCTGGTTGAGCAGATCGGGCCGCTTCGCCCAGCGGATGAAGGCCAGCACGGCACCACCCTTCTGCGCGAAGCCCATGAAATCGAGCTGCGAGCTGGCCAGTCCGTCGAGGTGGGCGGCCATGCTCACCAGCGCACCGACGGTGACCACCCCGGTGCCGCCGACACCGGTGATCAACATGTCGTAGGGTGCCTCGTCCAGCGCGGGCGAGGGCAAGGGGAGGTGGGCGATGAGTTCGTCCAGCCTTTCGCGCGACAGCCGGCCGACGCGCTTCTTCGGCTGCCCGCCCTCGACCGACACGAAGCTGGGGCAGAAGCCCTGGATGCAGGAGTAGTCCTTGTTGCACGAGGATTGCTCGATCTGGCGCTTGCGCCCGAAGGCGGTCTCGAGCGGCAGCACCGACAGGCAATTCGACTGCTCGCCACAGTCGCCGCAACCCTCGCAGACCTCGGCATTGACGAAGACGCGGCGGTCGGGGTCCGGGTATTCGCCCTTCTTGCGTCGGCGGCGTTTTTCCGCCGCGCAGGTCTGGTCGTAGATCAGGCAGGTGACGCCGGCGGTCTCGCGCAACTGGCGCTGGACGGCGTCGAGCTCGCTGCGCGGGTGGAAGCTGGTGGCGGGCGGGAACAGGCTCTCGTCGCCGCGGTACTTGTCCGGATCGTCCGAGACGACGGCCAGCTTCCGGACACCTTCGGCCTCGACCTGGCGGGCGATGCGCTCGACGCCGATAACGCCGTCGACGGGCTGGCCGCCGGTCATCGCCACCGCGTCGTTGTACAGGATCTTGTAGGTGATGTTGGCGCCGGCGGCGATGGCCTGGCGGATGGCGAGTGCGCCGGAATGGAAGTAGGTGCCGTCACCGAGGTTCTGGAACACGTGGGGGCGGGCGGTGAAGCGGCCGTGTGCGGCCCAGTCCACGCCTTCGCCGCCCATCTGGATCAGGCCGGTGGTGTGGCGGTCCATCCACGAAGCCATGAAGTGGCAGCCGATGCCGGCCTGCGCGATCGAGCCCTGCGGCACCCGGGTCGAGGTGTTGTGCGGGCAGCCCGAGCAGAAATAGGGCAGGCGCCGCACTGCGTCGGCCTCGTTCGAGAGCAGCTCGTGGGCGGTGAAGTCGCACACCTGGTCGCGGCGGTCAAGCGCGGGCCGGTGGCGGGCCAGCCAGTCGGCGAGCACCGGCATGATGCGCGAGGGGCGCAGTTCGCCGAGCGCTGACAGCAGCGGTGCGCCCTCGGCGTCGGTCTTGCCGACGACGAGCGGGCGTTGCCCGGCCGGACGATTGAACAGCATGTCGCGGATCTGGCGCTCGACCACGGGCGCCTTCTCCTCGATCACCAGCAGTTCGCGCAGGCCGGCGACCAGTTCGCCGATGCGGCCCGGCTCGAGCGGGAAGACGAGTCCGACCTTGTAGATGCGGATCCCGGCCGCTTCGAGATCGGCGAGACCGAGGCCGAGCCGACGCAGCACCTCGAGAAAGTCGAAGTGCGCCTTGCCGGCGGTGACGATGCCCACCTCGGCCCGCGGCGCGGCGCAGATCCAGCGATCGACGCTGTTCGCACGGGCGAAGGCGCGCACGGCGTCGAGCTTGGCGGCGAGGCGCTGCTCGATCACGAGGCTGGGCAGGTCGGGCCAGCGATAATGCAGGCCGCCCTCGGGGGCGACAAGACCGGCGGGGGGTGGGAAGGCGGTGCGCACACTGTCGAGATCGACCGTCATGCCCGACTCGACCACTTCCGAGATCGCCTTGAATCCCACCCAGTTGCCCGAGAAACGCGACAGCGCCCAGCCATAGAGGCCGAACTCGAGGTATTCGGCCACATTGCCCGGATGCAGCACCGGCATGCTCCACGCCTGCATCGCGAGGTCGCTCTGATGCGGCATCGACGAGGAAACGCAGCCGTGGTCGTCACCCGCCACCACCAGTACGCCGCCGTGCGGCGAGGCCCCATAGGCGTTGCCGTGCTTGAGGGCATCGCCCGCGCGGTCGAGGCCCGGACCCTTGCCGTACCACATCGCGAAGACGCCGCCGACGCGGCGCTCGGGGTCGGACTCGACCTGCTGGCTGCCGAGCACCGCCGTGCCCGCGAGCTCTTCGTTGATCGCCGGCAGGAATTCGATGCCGGCGGCGGC
>JBFGZP010000256.1:0-5041 GCA_041586695.1 Thauera sp. | reverse complement strand
GTCCAGGCCGAGATCGCGGACGTGCTGATGCCCCTGCTGGAGCGCAGGAAGGCATGAAGAAGGTGCTGATCTGGGGCCGCTTCGGCAACTACGGGCCCGACTACCCTCGCAACCGCGTCATCGAGTCGGTGCTGCGCGGGCTCGGCTGCGAAGTCACCCGCTTCGTGCCGAAGCTGTCGGCCGTCGCCGACCTCGAATTCGCCCTGCGCGGCGGCGAGCGCCCCGACCTGGTGTGGGTGCCCTGCTTCCGCCAGCGCGACCTGCGCGCCGCCGCCCGCTACGCCCGCCGCCACCGCATCCCGCTGGTGTTCGACCCGCTCATCAGCGCCTACGACAAGCAGGTGAACGAGAAACGCAAGTTCGCCGCCGACAGCCCGCGCGCGCGCCGCCTGCTCGCCTGGGAGGCGAGCCTGTTCAAGCTGCCCGACTGGCTCATCGCCGACACCCCGGGCCACGCCGACTACTTCCACGCCACCCACGGCGTGCCGCGCGAGCGCATGCGGGTGATCCCGGTCGGCGCCGAGGAAAGCCTGTTCGTCCCCCAGCCCTGGCCGGACAAGCCCGCCGGCGCCCCGCTCGAACTCGTCTTCTTCGGTACCTTCATCGGCCTGCAGGGCGTCGATGTGCTGGCCGAGGCCATCCGCGCCTACGACGGCCCGCCCACGCTGTGGCGCCTGATCGGCGAAGGCCCGATGCGCGCCGAGTGCGAACGCCTGCTCGCCCGGCTGACGACCTCCCATGGCCTCAACCGGGTGCGCTTCGAGCCCTGGGGCCCGCTGGCCGATTTGCCCGGCAGGCTCGCCGGCGCCGACGCCATCCTCGGCATCTTCGGCACCAGCGACAAGGCGCTGAGGGTGATCCCGAACAAGGTCTACCAGGGGCTCGCGAGCGGGCGGGCGGTGATCACCGCGGCGACGCCCGCATTCGCACCGGACCTGCGCGCAGACGAGGACCGGGGGCTGATATGGGCCGCGCCGGGCGACCCTGCCAGCATCCGCGAAGCGGTCGCGCGGCTCCATCGGCGGCGCGGCGAGCTGCGCGCGCTCGGCGCCGCAGCGCGGGCGAGTTACGACGCGCGATACTCGAACCGGGTCATCGAACAGGTGCTGCGGGAACTGGTCGGCCGATGCCCGGGCGGCGCGCCATGAAACCCGCGGCGAGCGTGATCATGCCGAGCGGCTGGAGTGCGATCAGCTTCATGTCGGTCAGGCCCTTGCTCGCAAGGTAGACAGCAGTCAGGAAGCCGAGCATCGCCAGCGGGTCGGACACGATGGCCGTTCTGCTGGAGTAGCGGAAAAAGCCGATGAGGGCCGCCACGAACAGGGCCGAGCCCACGACGCCGAAGGAAAACAGCGCCTCGAGATAGATCTGGTGTGGATAGAAGAAGCGCATTCCGTCCACCACGGTGCCGGGCAGATCCTTGAAATTCGACATGCCATAGCCGAGCAAAGGCCGCTCGGCGACGAGTTCGAGCACCCTGGTGTTGAGCTGGGCGCGGATCTCGAAGCCCCCCAAACTCAGCTGTGTGACGGCCCTGAACGCTTCCGGAAAGCTCATCAGCAGGCCATAGCCGATCAAGCCGCCGAGTAGCGCGACGATTGCCAGGCACCGCAGCACGCCGCCGAACTGCAGCGCGGCCCAGGCGAAACCGCAGAGGATCAGGGCGAGGTAAGTCCCCTCCGACTTCAGCAGCCACTGGAACCACACGCCGAAGAACAGCAGGACAAGGAAGAAAAGTCGCTGTCCGGGCCGACGCTCGAAAAGAAGGATGACGACCAGGGCGAGCAGCACGACGGCGGACATGTTGACCAGGTTGTGCACATTGCCGAAATGCAGCTCGGACCAGGCGTAGATGTGGGGCATGAGGGCGTGAGAGTCGGCGAGGGCAAGGCAGAGCGTGCCGAAACCAAGACTCAGCGCCACCGCGAACACCTTCAAACCGCGCAGGACAAGGGCTCGGGGAGCATGCTCGGCCACCCAAAGCGCGGGCAGCATCAGCAAGATGCTGCGCATTACGTCATAAGCACCCGCCAGCGCCCGCCCCGGCATAAGGGCAACAGCCACGTTCGTCATGATCAGGAACAGTGTGGCCCAGAGCGCGAGCCGATAGTTCTCGCAAAAGCGCGCGATGTCGGTGCGGTACAGCCCGAGCGCGAGGGCCACGATCCCGATGAAGGGAGTGCCGTACGAACTTGGCGCCGGGATCAGAAACAGGCAGAACAGCGTGGTGAATACCAGCGCATGCATCTGCCACGCGGGACAGGCGCCGGCAGGTGGATCTTCGTGGGCAGCGATGACCATTCCGGCATTCATCTCCGAGTATCCACGAACGACCGAACCAGCTCGCTCACCCGCCGGTCGAGCAAGTCCGCCACCACCTCATCCGAATGCGCCTCGATCGCGCGCTGTCGAGCGCGTGCGCCGAGCCGCGAACGCAGCGCGGGGTCGTCTCTCAGCCGCAGGAGCGCCGCGGCAAGCGCCTGAGGATCGTTGACCGGGACCACCAGCGCGGTTTCTTCGTGCTCGTAGCAGCTCGACGGGCCGGCGATGTCCGTTCCAACGAGGGCCTTGCCCCAGGCGAACGCCTCGAGGACCGTGAGCGGCTGGACATCGCGTTCGGAGGTGAAACAAAATACATCCACGCCGTTGAAGAACGCCTGTTTCTGCTCGGCGGAAACCCAGCCCATCAGTTCCACCCGCTCCTGCAGCCGCAATGCGGCGACCATGGCCTCGAGCTCGGCCCGTTGCTCACCGTCCCCCGCGATCCGGGCACGACACTCGACCCCCTTGTCGCGCAGGATGCCGAGGGCGGCCACGAGGTGCTGCAAGCCCTTGCCCGCAGCCATCCGGGTCATCGCGCCGACCGTGAACACACCCGCATCACGCGGCGCAAGCAGTTCCGCGGGCGGCACCGTCACCGCGTTGCTGATCACGAACGCGGGTTTGCCCCCACCCGTGGCCCGTTCGACGATCTCCTTCATGTAGGGCGTGATGCAGAAGAAAGCATCCGCCTTCAGCGTGCGCTTGATGTTGTGGCTGTGGTTGAACGCGATGACCGGCACCGCCTTCGGCGCCGCGCGCTTGAGCAGATGGATCGCCCTGCCGCTGTGCGCGATCACGGCATCGATCGTGCGCTCGCGCATCAGGCGGCGCGCCTTCAGGCTTGCGATCAAGTCGTAGTGGCCGGAGTTGCCCAAGGCAAAGACCTCGTAGCGCCGGTCGCCCGCCTCCGGCACCTTGTGCAGGTCGCAGGGATCAATCAGCAAGGTCAGAATGTGGCCCTTGCCCGCGAGCAACTCGGCGGTCTTCAGCGTCGCGTTCCAGCGTCCACCGGTGGAGTCGCCGTATACAGCGTTGAGTATGTTCATCCCGCTCGATCTCCCGCGCCGACTGCGCGTCATCGCCCGCGATTATAGGCGGCCCCCTGCATGCAACACCCAGGATTGACATCACGTTACGCGCGGACAGCGCCGGCGGGATGCGGCAAACCAGTTGCCGATCGAGGTTTCGGGTCTGCGAAGGGGGCGGTCGGTTCCGAGCCGCCGCGATCACGCAGACTGTCCTCTTGCGCCGCAACTGTTCGTCATCTCCGGCGCAATCGTCCGCGGTACGCGCATGATCGATCGCAGGACGCTTCGGGCACGAACCCGGTGGAAAAGTCGAAACCTGTTGTTGCGGGGCAACAACGCGCGAGGCCGGGACGGTAGAATCGGCCTGCGTCAATGGCTCGATCGATTTCCCGCAAACCACGGCCGAACGATGATCAGCACAAACACCCGTTCAACCCTCGTCTTTCTGTTCGACCTGCTGGCAGTCGTCGTCGCCTGGGCGGGCAGTCTTCTGCTGCGCTTCAATTTTGAATGGCCGGTCGAGTATGTTGGAAAGGCGGCGGCGGCATGCGCCCTGCTGGTGTTGGTACATGCCGTGGCCTGTCGCTACGCGGGCTTGTATCGTGGAATGTGGGTGTTTGCGAGCCTGCCCGACCTCAAGCGCGTGTTGAAGGCGGTCGGTATTTCGGCGCTGGCACTTGTCGGGCTGCTTGCGCTCGATCGCGAAACGCCGGCGCTGCCCCGATCGATGATCGTGCTCTATCCGATTCTGCTGTTGATGCTGATGGGCGGCGGCCGCGCAGCCTGGCGGATGTGGAAGGAACACCGGCTGTACGGCGGCTTGGTGGGGGCCGGCAAACCGGTCGTGGTGGCAGGCGCGGGAACCGGCGGCGCAATGCTGGTACGCGAACTCGAACGCAGTCCGGACTGGCGCGTGGTGGCGCTGGTGGACGACAACCCTGCAAAGTGGGGACTGGAACTCTTCGGCCACCGGGTGGAGGGTGCCATCGACCTGCTGCCCCGCATTCTTCTCGATTACAGGGCGCAACACGTCATTCTGGCGATGCCGTCTGCCGCGGCAGACTCGCTGCGTCGTGCGACCGACCTGGCGGTGCGCTCAGGGGCCCATGTGTTCACCGTGCCCGGTCTCGAAGACCTGATGAACGGCAATGTCGCAATCAACGCGATGCGCCGGGTCGAGATCGAGGACCTGCTCGGGCGCGAGCCGGTCCATATCGACACCAACCATGTCCAGACCATGGTTGCAGGCAAGACCATACTGGTCACCGGCGCCGGCGGATCGATCGGCAGCGAACTGTGCCGCCAGTTGGCACGATTCGGGCCATCGCGCCTGGTACTGTTCGAGGCGAGCGAACTCGCCCTCTACAACATCGAGCAATGGTTTGCGCAGCATCGCCCGACGATACCGGTCGTTTCGCTCGCGGGCGACGTGAAGGACGCTCAGCGGCTGGAGGAAATCTTCAGCGCCTGGAAGCCTCAACTGGTGTTCCACGCCGCAGCATACAAGCACGTGCCGCTGATGGAAGTCGGCAACGCCTGGCAGGCCGTGCGAAACAACGTGCAGGGCACGCTGCAGGTGGCGAGCCATGCGCAGCGCCATGGCGCCGAGCGCTTCGTGCTGATCTCCACCGACAAGGCGGTCAACCCCACCAACGTCATGGGCGCGACGAAGCGCCTGGCCGAGATGGTGT
>JBFGZP010000255.1:0-5054 GCA_041586695.1 Thauera sp. | reverse complement strand
GCGATCTCCAGATCGAAGAGAATGAAGAGGATGGCGACGAGGTAGTAGCGGACGTCGAATTTCATGCGGGCGTCTTCGAACGCCTCGAAGCCGCACTCGTATGGCGACAGCTTTTCGCTGTCAGGGCGATAGGGGGCGAGAATGCGCCCTAGGATGACTGGAGCAAGTCCGAAACCGAGACCAACGAGAATGAACAGCAAGACAGGAAAATAGCTTTCCAGCATGGTCCAATAACCCCCATTGAATTGGCGACTTCTTCGTCGCCATTATTGTTTTGGCTGCCCTGCATGGAAACGCCCGCATATGCGGGCGCTCTCCGTAATCTGGTGCCGACGGTGAGACTCGAACTCACACGGCTTTCGCCACTACCCCCTCAAGATAGCGTGTCTACCAATTTCACCACGTCGGCCATGTCGTTTTCAAAGCCAAAAAATTATACGATGTTTTGCGCGGTGCGCAAAGATCCTGAGCCCGAATTATTTTGGAATCGACTGCGCTTTGGAATCATCCAACGGCGCCGGAGGCACGACCGGCGCAGCGTCCGTCGCAGGGGTGGTCTGAACACCTTCCATCACACTGGAAGGCGCAGCCGGCTTGTCACTGGCGAGATAGGTGAGGCCCAGGCTGGTGAGAAAAAACACCGTCGCCAACGCCCCCGTGGTTCGGCTGAGGAAGTTCGCCGACCCCGAAGACCCGAACAGACTGCCCGATGCACCACTGCCGAATGCAGCCCCCATGTCGGCACCTTTGCCGTGCTGCACAAGAACCAGACCGATGACGCCAAGACCGACCAGCACATGCACCGTCAGGACCAGGGAAAAGAGATAGTCGCCCATCACGAACCTTAAGAGATTGAAACGTTAGAGAATCAGGCCATCGCCGCTGCGCGACAAATGGCCAAGAAATCGATCGCAATCAGCGACGCCCCACCGATCAGACCGCCGTCGATGTCCGGCATCGCAAATAATTCGGCAGCGTTTTCAGGCTTGACGCTGCCGCCATAAAGAATCCTTACACTATCGGCCGCCACCTCGTGCGACCGGAGCCATTCACGAATGCCCGAATGGACTTCTCCTGCCTGCTCGGCGCTCGCCGAGCGCCCGGTCCCGATTGCCCACATTGGTTCGTAGCCGATGACGACCTTGCCGATGCCGACCGGACCAAGCACCTCCATTACCGCAGACAGCTGCCTGCCGATCACATTCATGACCTGACCGGCATCGCGTTCGGCAAGGGACTCGCCGACACATACGATGGGTACCAGAGCGCCCGCGAGCGCCGCCGCCGCCTTGCGCCCGACGGCAAGATCGGTCTCGCCGAACAACGCCCGGCGCTCCGAATGGCCGACGATCACATAGCGGCAATCGAATTCGGCCAGCATCGCCGCGCTCACTTCGCCCGTATAAGGGCCCTCGGCGAACTCGCTTACGTCCTGCGCCCCCAGGGCCGCAGTCCGAAGACACTGCCGGGCCTGAGCAAGATACGGATAGGGCACGCAAACCGAAACCTCCACCCCGGCGACCGGCTCGAGCGCCTCGATCAATGCACGGTTCGCCGCGAGGCTTCCGTTCATCTTCCAGTTGGCAGCAACGAGTTTCATGGCGCGATCGGGCAATGGGGCTACGCTAAATCGGGGGATTATAGTGGTTCGGGTAGTGACCGGCAAAATAGAAATGCCGTCGCGGCCGCTTGCAGCCACTGGGGCGCAATATTACAATACTTCAATTGTTATTGAATCATTAAGTGGCGCAGAACGGGAAACCATGGACAAAACTGCCGTACTACAGGCCTTCGAGGCCCTGTCCTCGGGCATCCGGCTCGACGTCTTCCGCCTGCTGGTCGTGGCCGGACGCGAAGGTCGCGTGGCCGGAGACATCGCGAGCACGCTCGACCTGCCGGCCACCAACCTCTCCTTCCATCTCAAGGCCCTGACGCAGTCGGGCCTGCTCAGCGTCGAGCAGGAAGGCCGCTATCAGCGCTACCGCGCGAATATTCCGCTGATGGTGCAGGTCATCGCCTATCTGACCGACAACTGCTGCGCAGGCCATCCGGAAGACTGCGCCGGCCTGCGGCAGACGCTCGACTGCTCGAACGAAGCATCCCGAAGAAGATGAACGTTCTTTTCCTGTGCACCGGCAACTCCTGCCGCTCCATCCTCGCCGAAGCGACATTCAATGCCCTCGCCCCGAAGGCCATGCGGGCATGGAGCGCAGGCAGCGAGCCGACGGGCCACGTACACCCGCGCTCGCTCGCGCTGCTCGCACGCGAAGGCATTGCGACCGAGGGCTGCCACAGCAAATCGTGGAACGATCTGCCCTCGACACCGGATGTCGTCATCACCGTCTGTGCAAGCGCCGCAGGCGAGACCTGCCCGGTATACCTGGCCCCGGTGCCACGCGCGCACTGGGGCGTCGAGGATCCGGCGAAGGCGACCGGGACCGATGCCGAGATCGAGGCTGCCTTCATGCACGCGTATCGCGTCCTGCGCCATCGAATCGAGGCCTTCCTCGCCCTCCCCGTCGATCTCGCCCGCCGTGACCCCGCCCGCTTCGAGGCCGAGCTCGCGCGCATCGGCACGCTGCAAACCTGAGCGCCCGCCTTCCGCCGTGCCGACGCAAATCGAACCCGAAATTCGACTTCGCCCGCCGCCGTCGCGCCGGCAGGAGCGCCGTAAAGATGGTGCGCCACTTCGGGCGCAGCTCAGCAATTCGGGCCCCGACAACCTCTATCCAAGGAAACGATTACCCCATGTCCGCCCAATGTGAAGTCATCGCCAAGCAGGCCGCCGGCGCTCCGCTCGGCTTCTTCGAACGCTACCTCACCGTCTGGGTCTTTCTCTGCATCGTCGCCGGCACCGCGTTCGGACAGGCGGCTCCCGAGTTCGCACAGGCGGTGGGTGCGCTCGAAATCGCCCATGTCAATGTTCCGGTCGGTGTCCTGATCTGGATCATGATCATCCCGATGCTGATGAAGATCGACTTCGGCGCGCTGCACGAGGTGCGCGAGCAGAAGGCGAGCATCGGTGTCACCCTGTTCGTGAACTGGGCGGTCAAGCCGTTCTCGATGGCCCTGCTCGGCTGGATCTTCCTGCGTTACGTGTTCGCGCCCTGGCTGCCCGCCGAACAGATCGACAGCTACCTCGCAGGACTCATCCTGCTCGGCGCCGCGCCCTGCACCGCGATGGTCTTCGTGTGGAGCAACCTGTGTCGCGGCAACGCCAATTTCACCCTGACCCAGGTCGCACTCAACGATCTGGTCATGGTGTTCGCCTTCGCGCCGATCGTGGCCCTGCTGCTCGGTGTGTCGTCGATTCCGGTGCCCTGGGACACCCTGACCCTGTCCGTGCTGATGTACATCGTCATCCCGCTCGGTATCGCGCAATTCATCCGTGCCCGCCTGTTGCGCCGCGGAAAGAATGCGTTCGATGCCGCCCTCGCCCGCATCACGCCGTTCTCGATCCTCGCTCTGCTCGCCACCCTGGTGCTGCTGTTCTCCTTCCAGGGCGGTGCGATCATCGAGCAGCCGCTGATCATCGCCATGCTCGCGGTGCCGATTCTGCTGCAGACGCTCTTCATCGCCGCGCTCGGCTATTGGCTCAATCGCCGATTCAAGGTGCGCCACGACGTCGCCGGCCCATCGACGATGATCGGCGCGTCCAACTTCTTCGAACTCGCGGTCGCGGTCGCGATCGTGCTGTATGGCTTCGATTCGGGCGCCGCCCTCGCCACTGTCGTGGGTGTGCTGATCGAAGTGCCGGTGATGTTGTGGCTCGTCAAGATGGTGCTGTCGACCAGGGCCTGGTACGAATCCGCGCGCATCACCGAAGTGGCATGAAGCTGAATCGGCAGACGATTGCTGACTGGGCGGAATCATCCGAATATCATCGGATGTCCGGTCTTTCCCGCCGCGGACATGCCCGCCGGCGGCAGCAAGGCTGACACGGAGATTCCTGTGCTCGACCCGAACGTCTTCATTGTCGATGATCCCGGCCACGCCCTCAGCCGGCTTCGGCGGGAATGCAGGCCTTGAGCGAAACCAACCCCGCCCGTCCGGCCCATCGCAAGGTGGCATGGCACACGGTCGAGCCGGAGCATGCGGCGCGCCTGCTGCAGGTCGACCCGGCCTGCGGCCTCACCCCCGAAGATGCGGCGGCACGGCTTCTCGTTCATGGCGCCAACCGTCCCAGCCAGCGGCCCGGCCGCAGCGCACTCGCCAGATTCCTGCTCCAGTTTCTGCAACCGCTGGTGCTCGTCCTGATCGCCGCCGGCCTGGTCACGGCCGTGCTCGCGGAATGGGTGGACGCCGGGGTCATCTTCGCTGTCGTCGTCGTCAATGCAGTGGTCGGCTTCATCCAGGAGGGCAAGGCCGAGGCCGCACTGGCAGCACTCGCCCATGCGGTGTCGACCGAGGCGAAGGTGCTGCGCGGGGGACAACACCACAAACTCGACGCCGCTCAACTGGTTCCAGGGGACATCGTTCTTTTGGCCGCCGGAGACAAGGTCCCGGCCGACATCCGCCTGACCGGCGGCAAGGAGTTGCGCACGGCCGAAGCCGCGCTCACCGGTGAATCGGTACCGGTGGACAAGCAGGCCGCAGCCCTCCCCGCCGAGACGCAACTCGCCGACCGTCGCAACATGGCCTATACCGGCACCCTCGTGGTCGCCGGCCAGGGCCGGGGCCTGGTCGTCGCCACCGGCGACGCGAGCGAAGCCGGCAAGATCTCCCGCCTGATCGGTGCGACGCCAGAACTCAGCACACCGCTCACCCGCAAGATGGCCGGTTTCGCCCGGCGACTGGTGGTCGCAATCCTGCTGCTGGCCAGCCTCACCTTCGCCGTCGGCGTGATGCGGGGCCAGGCGGCCGTGGACATGTTCCTCGCCGCCGTGGCGCTCGCGGTGGGAGCGATTCCGGAGGGCCTGCCGGCGGCGATGACGATCACGCTGGCGATCGGCGTCGGACGCATGGCAAGACGCCGCGCCATCATCAGGAAGCTCCCGGCAGTGGAAACACTGGGGAGCACCACCGTGATCTGTTCGGACAAGACCGGTACGCTG
>JBFGZP010000254.1:0-5083 GCA_041586695.1 Thauera sp. | reverse complement strand
GAGGCGCTGCGCGCGGGCGCCGCGACTCGGCCGCGCGAACACTGGTCAGGCGGCCTCGAAGTGCTCCAGCATCAGTTGCACGCTCGAGACGCCGTTGTATTCGTTGATGTTCAGGCGGTAGGCCGCACGAATCTGGCCAGGCGCGCCGTCGGCGTGGTTGAACTGGATGGCATCGTAGCGGGCGGCGTTGCGCGACAGCTCCAGCTTCAGGTGGCGGTCCTTGAGCAGGCGCTGGCGCTCGACGCGGAAAACGTCGTCGAACACCGGGGCGGGGAAGCCCTGGCCCCAGATCTCGTTGTCGAGCATGCGCACCGCGTCGAGGGCAAAGTAGCCGGATTCGAGGTTGCCGTCGGTTTCGATACGGCGCTGCAGGTCGGCGGGGTCGATCAGTTCGGCGACGACATCTTCGAAGGCGGCGTTGAAGCTGGCGAGATTCGATTCGAGCACGGTCAGGCCGGCGGCCATGGCGTGGCCGCCGAAGCGCACGACGAGATCGGGGTGACGCTTGGTGACGAGGTCGAGCGCGTCGCGAAGGTGCAGGCCGGGAATCGAGCGACCCGAGCCTTTCAGCTCACCGTTGCCGGCGCGGGCGAAGGCGATCGTGGGGCGGTGCAGGCGTTCCTTGATGCGGCCGGCGACGATGCCGATCACGCCCTGGTGCCAGTCGGGCTCGAACAGCGCGACGGTGGCGCGGTTGCCGGCGTCGTAGCCGGCGAGGCGCTCGAGCGCATCTTCCTGCATGTCGGCCTCGATCGAGCGGCGCTCGCGGTTGAGCTTGTCGAGCTCCTGCGCGATGTTCATCGCGCGCCCGGCGTCGTCGGTGATCAGACACTCGATGCCCAGGCTCATGTCGGCCAGCCGGCCGGCGGCGTTCAGGCGCGGGCCGAGCAGAAAGCCCAGGTCCATGGTGCTGGCGCGCGAGGGATCGCGGCCGGCCACGGCGAACAGCGCGCGGATGCCGGCTTGCACGCGGCCCGCGCGCATCCGGGCCAGCCCCTGGGCGACGAGGATGCGGTTGTTGTGGTCGAGCTTGACGACGTCGGCGACGGTGCCGAGCGCGACGAGGTCGAGCAGGTCGGCCAGGTTGGGCTCCTTGCCGCCGGCGAAGGCGCCGCGCTCGCGCAACTCGGCGCGCAGCGCGAGCATGGTGTAGAACATGGCGCCGACGCCGGCCAGCGCCTTGCTCGGGAAGTCGCAACCGGGCTGGTTCGGGTTCACGATCACGTCGGCTTCGGGCAGTACGTCGCCCGGCAGGTGGTGGTCGGTGATCACCGTGGCCATGCCGTGGGCGCGCGCGGCGGCAATGCCCTCGACGCTGGCGATGCCGTTGTCCACCGTGATCAGCACCTCGGGTTCGAGGCGGGCGGCGATCTCGACCATGGCGGGGGTGAGGCCGTAGCCGAGGGTGACGCGGTCGGGCACCAGGTAATGCACGTCGGCGCCGAAGGCGCGTAGCGCGCGCATGCCGACGGCGCAGGCGGTGGCGCCGTCGCAGTCGTAGTCGGCGACGATCACCATGCGGGCGCCGGCTTCGATCGCGTCGGCCAGCAGTTGCGCGGCTTCGCGCGTGCCGGTCAGGGCTTCGGGCGGGAGCAGGGCACGCAGCGAGGTGTCGAGTTCGTTTGCCCGGGCGATGCCGCGCGCGGCATAGAGGCGGGCGAGCAGCGGATGAATGCCGGCATCGGCGAGCCTGGCGACGGCGCGCTGGGAAACGGCGCGGGGCTGGATTCGGGTCATCGGTCGGCCTGACGGGGCGCGCCGCCGGCCGAGGCGGTCGGCAGCGCGGTGGGGGGCGGCGCGAGCGACTTCAGCAGGGCATCGAAGTCGAGCGGCTTGCGCCAGAATTTCCAGCGATCGCTCGCGCGCACGACGAGCTCGAGGCTGCCGCGGTCGCCTGGCGCGCTCAGCTTCAGCGTGTGCAGGCGGCCGGCGCGCAATGCGTCGGCGAGCGGTGCGAACCAGTTGCGCTCAAGTGCGCCGAGCGCATCGCGCCAGCTTTCGAGGTCGAAGCGCTGCGAGGGCTTGAGCAGGGCATCGAGCACGACCAGGGTGTCCTCCTTCAGCGCCGCGGCGACATCGGGCGCGGCCGGCTCGAGGCCGGCGGCGCGCGCCAGCCCGGCACTCAGCGGGTCCAGCGTCTGCACCGCGGCAAAACCTGTCTTCGGCGTGGTTTCGATCGCTCCCGCACCCCAGAACCAGACGCTGTTGACCGTCCGATGTCCGGCTTCCTCGCGTGCACGGCTGAGCGGATGGTTGTGCAACAGCATCTGTGCCTCGTTCATCGTCCGCTGCCACAGGCGCGCGTCATCGCCCTCGGGCAGGAAATGTTTCACCGGCCGGCCGGCGACGTCGTTCAGGGGGTAGAGCGTGACCCGGGTCGGCGCAGCGAGGCGCAGGTACCAGCGCGTCGGCGCGCACATCTCGAAGCGGCCGAGATCGGCAAAGGTTTCGTTCAGTGCGGCAACCAGTTCGGTCGCTTCGTCGCCGTCGAGTTCGTATTCGCGGAATTCGTGCAGCAGCAAGTGTTCGCGCGCGAACGACAGGTTCACCGGGTCGGCGCACAGCCAGTGCGTGGCGGCGCCAGGTGGCGGCAGATGAGGTTCTCCGCGCCGGCGCAGCGCGGCGAGCGGCAGCGGGTCGGCAGTCAGGCCGAACAGGCGCGCGAGCTGGCGATCGAGCGGTTCGAAGCCGGCGATGCGGTGTTGGCCGCCTCCGAGCAGGCGCGCGAGCGCTGGCAGTTCGAGCCCGGATACCGGGCTGAAAGCCGAAGCGCCGGGCCACAGCAGGCCTGGCAGGACGAGATGAAGCTGCATGGATGCGCCACAGGGAGAAGCGGCGCGAGTCTAGCACGTGGAGCGGCCGGCCCACCCGGCGCGGCCAAGATCCGCCTGGTGATCGGGCCGACGAAAATCCATATACATGAAACGCTTATCGGTGGCGCCGGCGGCGTGCGCGTTGCGGAATCTTACGCAAGCACGTGGTCCAAAGCCGGTCAGGCAGGCGCATCCGCCGATACAATAGAGCCGATCATGAACGTGCCCACGAATTCCCCCGCCGGGACTGCGTCTTCCGAGATCCTGTCCCGCGCCGTGCCCGGCTATCGCGCCGCGCCCTTCCTGCCCATGTCCCGCGCCGAAATGGATGCGCTGGGCTGGGATGTCTGCGACGTCGTCCTCGTTACCGGCGACGCCTACATCGACCACCCCAGCTTCGGCATGGCCCTGGTCGGCCGCCTGCTCGAGGCACATGGCTTTCGCGTCGGCATCATCAGCCAGCCCGACTGGCAGTCGGCCGAGCCCTTCCGCGCGCTCGGGCGGCCGCGGCTGTACTTCGGCATCACCGCCGGCAACATGGATTCGCTGGTGAATCGCTACACCTCCGACCGCAAGATCCGCTCCGAGGACGCCTACACGCCCAACGCCGAGGCCGGCCGCCGGCCAGATCGCGCGGTGACGGTGTATGCGCAGCGCGCGCGCGAGGCCTTTCCCGACGCCAACATCGTCATCGGCAGCATCGAGGCCAGCCTGCGCCGCATCGCCCACTACGACTACTGGTCGGACAAGGTGCGGCGTTCGGTCCTGCCGGACTCCAAGGCCGACCTGCTGGTCTTCGGCAGCGCCGAGCGCGCGCTGGTCGCGCTCACGCACCGCCTGGCGGCGGGCGAGGCGATCGGCGACATTCGCGACCTGCGCGGCACCGCCTTCATGGTCAGGCCGGGCTGGAAGCCGGGCGAGCAGTGGGTCGAGGTCGATTCGCTCGCGCTCGACAAGCCCGGCCGCATCGACACCCACACCGACCCGTACGCGATGGAGCCGCAGTCGAGCGCGGCCAAGCCGGCCACCGATGGCGCGCAGCCGGTGCGCATCGTGCCGGCGGCCGAGCGCGTCGCCGCGCGTCGTGCCCAGCGCGAGCACATGGTGGTGCGGCTGCCCGCCTACGAAGTGGTGAAGGACGACGCGGTGATGTATGCGCACGCCTCGCGTGTGTTCCACCTCGAATCCAACCCGGGCAATGCGCGCACGCTGGTGCAGTGCCACGGCGAAGGGCCGGGCGCACGCGACGTGTGGCTGAACCCGCCGCCGCTGCCGCTGACCACGCCGGAGATGGATTTCGTCTTCGGCACGCCCTATGCGCGCGCGCCGCATCCGTCCTACGGCGATGCGCGCATCCCGGCCTGGGACATGATCAAGTTTTCCATCAACATCATGCGTGGCTGCTTCGGCGGCTGCACCTTCTGCTCGATCACCGAGCACGAGGGCCGCATCATCCAGAGCCGCTCGGAAGCGTCGATCCTGCGCGAGATCGAGGAGATCCGCGACAAGTCGCCGGACTTCAAGGGCCACATCACCGATCTCGGCGGCCCGACCGCCAACATGTACCGCATGGCGTGCAAGGACCCGGCCATCGAGCGCTCCTGCCGGCGCCTGTCCTGCGTCTATCCGGGCATCTGCGAAAACCTCGGCACCGACCACGGCCCGCTCGTGCAGCTCTATCGCAAGGCGCGCGAGATCCCGGGCGTCAAGCGCATCACCATCGGTTCCGGCCTGCGCTACGACCTCGCCGTGCGCTCGCCCGAGTACGTCAAGGAGCTCGTCACCCATCACGTCAGCGGCCTGCTCAAGATCGCGCCCGAGCACACCGAGGAGAACACGCTCTCGAAGATGATGAAGCCGGGCATCGGCGCGTACGAGGAGTTCCGCGCGATGTTCGAAAAGTTCTCGAAACAGGCGGGCAAGAAGCAGCATCTCGTGCCCTACTTCATCGCCGCGCATCCCGGAACGACCGACGAGGACATGCTCAACCTGGCGCTGTGGCTGAAGGAGCACAACTTCCGCCTCGACCAGGTGCAGACCTTCATGCCGACGCCGATGGCGCTGGCGACGACGATGTACCACACGCGCAAGAACCCGCTGAGGAAGGTGTCGGCCGACTCCGAGACGGTCGAGACAGCGCGCGCCGGCAAGATCCGCAAGTTGCACAAGGCCTTCCTGCGCTGGCACGACCCGGAGAACTGGCCGATCCTGCGCGAGGGCCTGATGCGCATGGGCCGCGCCGACCTCATCGGCAGCGGCCCGCACTGCCT
>JBFGZP010000253.1:0-5184 GCA_041586695.1 Thauera sp. | reverse complement strand
CGGCGCTCGGCTTCAGCTTCATGTACATGGTGTCGATCGTAAGTCTCACCCTGGTGCTGTCGGCGACGGGGCTGGAGCTGATCACCGCGTTCTCGGCGGTGGTGGCCTGCCTCAACAACACCGGCCCCGGCCTCGAGGCGGTGGGTCCGGCATCGAACTACCAGGCGCTGACCGATTTCCACAAGTGGGTTCTGTCGTTCGCGATGATTCTCGGCCGCCTCGAGATCTTCACCTTCCTGGTGGTGCTCACGCCGACCTTCTGGCGGCGCTGAGCGGCGCTTGGACCGGCGCGCGCCCGACGCTGGCTGCTTCTGCCCGACGCGACCTGGAAAGCCGCCGTTCGCCCCCGCATGAGCCCGCGCGCCCGGCGCATGGCGCACGCCCGGCCGGGCTGTCCCGACTTGACCAGCGACAACCCCATCGGGGCGTCCGACAGGCGATAATCAGGGCTTGTGCCCCACCGGCTGGAATAAAGGACTCGATGTGAGCCGCCTGAAAAACGACACCTTCCTGCGCGCGCTGCTGCGCCAGCCCACCGAATACACGCCCGTGTGGCTCATGCGCCAGGCGGGTCGCTACTTGCCGGAATACTGCGAGACGCGCAAGCGCGCGGGCAGCTTCCTGCAGTTGTGCAAGAGCCCGGCGCTGGCCTGCGAGGTGACGCTGCAGCCGCTCGCGCGCTACGACCTGGATGCGGCGATCCTGTTCTCCGACATCCTCACCGTGCCCGACGCGATGGGGCTCGGCCTGTACTTCGCCGAAGGCGAAGGCCCGCGCTTCGAGCGCCCGCTGCGCGACGAATGGGAGATCCGCAATCTCAGTGCGCCCGATCCGCACGCCGAACTGCAGTACGTGATGGACGCGGTGAGCGAGATCCGCCGCGCGCTCGACGGCAGCGTCCCGCTGATCGGCTTTTCCGGCAGTCCGTGGACCCTGGCCTGCTACATGGTGGAGGGTGGTTCGTCGGCCGACTACCGCCGCATCAAGACCCTCGCCTACAGCCGCCCGGACCTGCTGCACCACATCCTGAGCGTCACCGCAGAGGCGGTGGTGAAGTATCTCAATGCCCAGATCGAGGCCGGCGCACAGGCGGTGATGGTGTTCGACTCCTGGGGCGGCGTGCTGTCGGAAGCGGCCTATCGCGAGTTCTCGCTGCGCTACCTCGAGCAGGTGATCGCCGGCCTCATCCGCGAGCGCAACGGCCAGCGCGTGCCCAGCATCGTGTTCACCAAGGGCGGGGGCTTGTGGCTGGAATCGATCGCCGCCATCGGCAGCGACGCCGTGGGTCTGGACTGGACGATGGACATCGGTCGCGCGCGCGAGCTGGTAGGCGACAAGGTGGCACTGCAGGGCAACCTCGACCCGAACGTCCTGTTCGCGCCGCCGGAGGTGGTCGCCAACGAGACACGTCGGGTGCTCGATGCCTTCGGACCCCATGCGGGGCATGTGTTCAACCTCGGCCACGGCATTTCTCAGTTCACTCCGCCCGACAACGTCACCGCGCTCGTCGACACGGTGCACGAACACAGCCGCAAGATGCGCGCATCGGTCTGATGCCGGCGCCGCCCCTGCCGGCCGGCGCCGGACGCGGCGGGCAGGGGCATGTCAAGGAGAAAATTGCACCATCGCCCCTTGACTTATGCACATCCCGGCGGTCTGTTACGCGTTGTTGCACCAGTTTGGCGCTTTATGCGCTCGATATTGCAAGTCTATGAATATAAACAATAAAAAAATAGCGCAATGTTAAGGCAATGTGACGGAAGCGCTTATGCCACGCCGCTTTGAGAGCGTTTCGGGTGCGTTTCCCACATAGTTATCCACAGGATTTGTGGAAAAGCTTCGGTCCCGTTTGTCGCCAGACGCTTAGTCAGGCTTTTCACGGAACGACCTCATCAAAGCGCTGTAAGCCGCTGTTCTCCATGTGTTTATTGCTGTGACTCCCGAGCAGAATGCCGATCGTTCGCGTCGCCCTCCCCGTTCCGATTCCGCAAACCTTTGATTACCTTGCGGAAGATGCGTCCGAGGCGGATGTGGGCCGATGCGTGAGGGTGCCTTTCGGCCGCGGCGAGAAGAGCGGCCTGATCGTCGCCCTGCCATCGGCGGCCGAAGTCGATCCATCCCGCCTCAAGGTCGTGCGCCAGATCCAGCGCGAGGTCCTGCCGCTGCCGCCCGACTGGCTGGCGCTGGTGGGCTTCGTCGCGCGTTACTACCATGCTCCGCTGGGCGAGGTGGTGGCGCTGGCGCTGCCCCCGGGCCTGCGTCGTGCCGATGGCGTCAGCGGCGACGACGCCGACCCGCTGCTCGGCATCGCCGCCAAAGGCCATGAGGCGCTGGAGTCGGGGCGGCGGGCGAGCAAGGCGCTCGAACTCCGGCGCCTCGTCGCCACCGGCCCGGGCCCGCAGCGGCGCAGCGCGATCCGTGCTTTGCCGGGTGGCGAGACGGTGGGCGATCTGCTGCGTCGCGGCTGGCTCGAGGGCGTCGATGCCGGTCCGGCGCGACACCTCGCCGGCCCCGCGCCCGCACTGACGGACGAACAGGCGGGCGTGATCGACTCGGTGCTCGCAGCGGCGCCGGGCTTTCGCGCCTGGCTGCTGCACGGCGTGACCGGCAGCGGCAAGACCGAGGTGTATCTGCGTCTGGCCGAGCGCACGCTGGCAGCGGGACGACAGGTGCTGATGCTGGTGCCCGAGATCGCGCTGACGCCCCAGCTCGAGCGCCGGGTGGCGCAGCGCTTCGCCGCCGCGAACGTCGTCAGCCTGCATTCCGCGCTGGCCGAGGGGGCGCGCTCGCGCGGCTTCGTGCAGGCCCTGAGCGGCCACGCCGACATCGTCCTCGGCACCCGGCTGGCGGTGTTCGCACCGCTGCCGCGGCTCGGGCTCATCCTCGTCGATGAGGAGCATGACGCCTCCTACAAGCAGCAGGAAGGGGTGCGCTACTCGGCACGCGACGTCGCCGTGTGGCGGGCGCGCCAGCGCAACGTGCCGGTGGTACTGGGCTCGGCGACGCCGTCGCTGGAGACCTGGTTTCACGCCCGCAGCGAGCGCTATGCCGCACTCGCGCTGAACCGTCGCGCGGTGGCGTCGGCGCTGCCGGCGGTGCGCTGCGTCGATACCCGGCGCCTGCGCCTCGACGAGGGCCTGAGCCCGGCGCTGCTCGCGGCCATCACCGAGCGCCGGGCGCGCAGTGAACAGAGCCTGGTGTTCATCAACCGCCGCGGCTATGCCCCGGTGCTGTCCTGCCCGTCCTGCGGCTGGGTGAGCAACTGCCCGCACTGTTCGGCCAAGCTCGTGGTGCATCTGGCCGACCGTCGCCTGCGCTGCCATCACTGCGGCTGCGACGGCGCGATCCCCCCCGCCTGCCCGAGCTGCGGCAACCAGGACATCCAGCCTTTCGGCCGCGGCACCCAGCGCATCGAGGCGCGGCTGGCCGAACGCTTCCCCGACGCCCGCGTGCTGCGGGTCGATCGCGACGCCGCGCGCACCCGCAGCCAGTGGGAGAGCCTGCTCGCGACCATCGCCGAGGGCGGCGCGGACATCCTGGTGGGCACGCAGATGATGGCCAAGGGCCACGACTTCCCGAACCTCACGCTGGTGGGCGTGATCGGCGCGGACGCGTCCCTGCATGCGGCCGACTTCCGTGCGCCCGAGCGCCTGTTCCAGCAGCTCATGCAGGTCGGCGGCCGCGCCGGGCGTGGCACCCTGCCGGGCGAGGTGCTGATCCAGACCGAATACCCTGCCCATCCGCTGTACCAGCATCTGGCGAAACACGATTTCGACGCCTTCGCGCGCATGGCCCTGCAGGAGCGCCGCAACGCCGGCTTTCCGCCCATCACCCACCAGGCCATGCTGCGCGCCGACGCCCCGGCGCTCGACGATGCGGTCGAGTTCCTGCGCCACGCCCGCCGCCTGGCCGAGGAGCGCGCGCCCGAGGGCCTGCGCGTCTACGACCCGGTGCCGATGCGCCTGACCCGGCTGGCGCGGCGCGAGCGCGCGCAGCTGCTGCTCGAGGCCGACCAGCGCCAGCTGCTGCAGGGTTTCCTCGCCGACTGGGTGGCGCTGCTGTACCGCCAGCGCACGGCGCGCGACCTGCGCTGGCAACTCGACGTGGACCCGCTCGAGGTGTGAATTCCGCTCCTGCCCAAGAGGGGCGCGACCAGCGCCACACCAATGCTCGGCCTCAGCGCGAGCTGATCGTCCCCGCTCAGCCCAGCTTCTCGACCGCGTCGCGATAGCGTTCGGCGGCTTCCTCCCGGCTGTCGGCGCACACGTCGAGGTCGCGCACCAGTCCGTCGGCCACGTCGTAGCACCAGCCGTGTACGGTGACCCCCTGGCCGCGTTCCCAGGCTTCGCGCAGCACCGAGGTCTGGCAGATGTTCATCACCTGTTGCATGACGTTGTATTCGCACAGGCGATCGACGCGCTCGGCCGGATCGTCGATGCGGTTGAGCCGTTCCTCGTGCTTGTCGCGCACGTCCTGGATGTGGCGCAGCCAGTTCTCGATGAGGCCGAGACGGTTGTTGTTCATCGCCGCCTTCACCCCGCCGCAGCCGTAATGGCCGACGACGAGGATGTGTTTCACGCGCAGCATCTCCACGGCGAAGTGGATGACCGACAAGGCGTTGAGGTCGGTGTGCACGACCACGTTGGCGATATTGCGATGGACGAACACTTCGCCCGGTGCCAGGCCGACGATCTGGTTGGCCGGCACGCGGCTGTCGGAGCAGCCGATCCACAGGTACTCGGGCGACTGCTGGTTGACCAGGCGGCTGAAGAACTCCGGGTCCTCGGCGTGCATGCGCTCGGACCAGGCCCGGTTGTTGGCGAATAGGTGTTCGATCTTCTGGCTCATGTCAAGATCCTGTTGCGCGGAGTGCGAGCGCGCTGCTTGTATTGATGAATTAGCTTGCCGCCGTGCGTCGGTACCCCCGGTGCGGGCCGGCCGACGCGATTCCCTCGGGGTGGCAGGAGCGCGGCGGCGTGCCTCCTAATCGTGCCAGATTCCGAGCTCGGCCATCTGCCTGCTCGCCGCCTCGGCCCAGCCGCGGTTGGCCGCCGGGCTGGCCGGGCTCGGGTGAAGGATGCGGCCGAACTTCAGGTTCTGCGCCAGCGCCGTGCCCCCCAGCGCCTCGAGCGCCCGCTTCTCGGCCCAGGCGCCGATGCCGACCACCCACTCGGGCTGCAGCGT
>JBFGZP010000252.1:0-5185 GCA_041586695.1 Thauera sp. | reverse complement strand
GTTGATCGTCTGGGCCATGATGGTTCTCCTGGTATGTCAGGTGGGTCATACACCCGTGGTTTCTGCGATCAGCTTTGCCGGGTGCGGAGCGTTTGCTGTGCTCTTGATTCCATTTACGGAGCCGGTTTGGGAACCTTTAGGGGTTTCTTCGGTTTCCTGCAGCTGCCGCGAGCATGAAGACAATTACGGTGTGGGCCGGCGAAACTGGAGGACATACTCGCGGCCGATTCGCCTTCAATCGGAACATCGGGCGACAGACGAGCGGGCATTGGCGCGCTGGCGGTCGGGACGTCGCCAAGCGGTGGAGATTCGGGCAAGCGCTGTGGGCGTGGTTGCGGAAACGAGGAGCCACGAGAGCGTGCGCCGGCGGGTAGAGCGGCCGAGGCTGTCCTTTGCAGGCATGTGTGGGGGGGAAAGGCCGTGGTGATTCGGCGCGGGCCTGAGCGCGGTCGGGACGCCGCCGCTTCCAGGCGGATCAGTTCTGCGCGAAGACGTCGTCGAGCCTGTGGGCGTCGAGCACGCGCGCGGCCCAGCGGTCGAGCTGCCCGGTGGTGGCACCGGCGAGGCGATCGGTGACGGCCTTGCGCAGCGGCCCGAAGCGGCGCGCTCGTTGACGGCTGAGCAGGGGCTGCCGCCTTCGATGCGAGCTGCTTTCCGCCCATCCTGCAGGCCTTTCCCGAGGCCTTGCTCCAAGCCCTTCCGCATGCCAGGTTCGATGGCGAGGCCTTGCACGCTGGTGGGGTAATTCAGTTCTTGTTCTCGTTCGCCTGGTCCTGGTGTCGTGCTCGACTACTGCGGCAGCGGCGCGATCACGACCCGGTTGCGGCCGGCCTGCTTGGCTTCGTACATCGCGACGTCGGCGCGCTTGAGGGCGGCGTCGAGCGGTTCGCCGTCGCCGCGCGGGGTGACGCCGGCGCTGAAGGTGATGACGAGCTTCTGCCGGTCGGCCATGAAGAACTCGCGCGTCAGTTCGCGCTGCAGCCGTATCAAGGCCTGGTAGGCGTCATCGTGGCCGGTCTCGGGCAGCAGGATGACGAACTCCTCGCCGCCGTAGCGGGCGAGGATGTCCTGCGGGCGAAGGCTCTTGCGCACCACTCTGGCGAGGTGCACGAGGGCGTCGTCGCCGACCTTGTGGCCGTGGGTGTCGTTGAGCTTCTTGAAGTTGTCGATGTCGAGCAGGGCGACGGCGAGCGCGCTGCCGCGGCGCTGGGCGCGCGCGGCCTCCTTGTCGAACATCTCTTCCAGTCCGCGACGGTTGAGCGCGCCGGTGAGCTGGTCGTGGCGCATCTGCCGGCTGGCATCGTCGAGCTCGCGCTGCAGTTCGGCAATGCGGTTTTCGGCTGCCGTGGCCTGTTCGCGCGCGGTGACCAGTTCGTCGCGCGAGCGGCTGGCTTCTTCCTGCATGCTGCGGGTTTCGCTCATGACCTCGTCGAGCAACGGGCCGATGTCATTGATGCTGTTCGCCTTGGCGATGCGCTGGGCGTAGGCACCGATGCGGTCGTGATAGGTGCTGGTGCTCTCGGAGAAGCGGGCGAGCTGGTCGACGAAGCCGGCGAGCATGTCGCGCAGGTGGCGCTGGGTCTCGGCCAGGTTGTGCTTGAGCTGGCTCTGCTTGTAGATCAGCTCCTTGAGGCGGCGGCCGGCGTCGTCGATCATGCGCGGGTTGGGCGGGGTGTCGACGATCTCGCGCAGCATCTCGATCTGGCCGTTGAGCCACTGGTCGTCGAGCACCAGTTCGTCGATGTTCTTCAGCAGCAGGCGCAGCAATTCGAGCAGGCCGCTGCGCACCTCGGCATCGTCGGCGGCGGTCATCTCCAGCCGGTGCGAGAAGTTGCGCAGCTGCTTGCCGATGGTGGCGAGCGCCCTGGCGTCCGTGGCCTTGCCGACTTCGGCCGCGATGCGCGCGGCGTCGTCGGCGAGCTCCGGATGGTCGCCGAGGAAGGCGGGGACGACGTTTTCGAGCGCGAGCTGCAGCAGGCCGCGCAGGCCGTCGACAAGTTCGGCGGACTCGGCTGCTCCCGCCGCTTTGGCGGGTATCGCCGCTGGAGCGGGGGCGACAGTGGCGGGCAGGCCGACGTCGTCGGTGGGCGAATCTGCGGCGAGGGGCAGCTCCGGATCGACCGGGGCCTGCGACCAGCCGCGCACTAGGCCCTGCAGGCGGGTGTGCAGGGTCGCCGGGTCGCCTGCCCGCAATACGCGTTCGAGCGACTCGCGCTTGCGCGCAGTGGTCCAGCCGAGTTGGCGGCCATCCCACTGGCGCAGCAGGTTGGCGATGAGCTCGTTCCAGGCCGGCGCTTCCTGGACCGCAAGCGAGCCGAGGTATTGCGTCAGCGCTTCGTCTGCGACCTTGGCATTGCCCTTGGTCAGGGCCTGGTCCAGCAGTCGGCCGTGGCGCTGGCGATCGGCGGTGTCGCGCGGCAGCTTGCGTGCGAGCTTGCGCACGAAGCCCTCGGGAAACTCGTCGTCTTCCTGGCGCGTGCCGGAGATCTCGTGATACAGCCGCCGGTAGTTGTCTGGGGTCGGCGCGACCCTCCGCATGGCAAGCTGGCGCAGGGCTTCGCGGGCAATCTCGGACGGGTTGCTGAGGGTGGCCATGCGTGCGGTGCCTGAAATGCGGGAGCGAGGCGGCGATTATAAGGTGCGCGCTGCGCGATGATGCAGGCGACACCCCGAGTTCCCGTGGCAGTCCGCGGTCTGCGTTGTAAAAACCACAATCAGGGCGGGGGATTCGGCATCGAGGTCGGCGTCACTCAGTCGGGCTCGTCCTTGTCGGGGAGCTCATACGGGTCGGCGACGTAGGCCGGCCCTTTCATGACGAAGACGATGAAACAGAAGATCGCCACCGTGATGGTGACGGACCACTGCAGCAGAATGGCGGCGATGACCCAGATATCCACCATCTGCACCGCGCGCGCAGTGTCGACGCTTGTGTCGCCCCACCACAGCAGGCGCACGAACAGGGACACGGCGAGGCAGGCCAGGGTCCCCGCGATGGCAATGATCGGCAGCTTGCGCAGCACGGTGCGCTCCATGCCGGCCGGTTCGGTGCGCGAGCCCGGCAAGCGTTTCCAGTGTTTTCGCATGGCATCCTGCCCTGGTCGGCGAGGCCGCAACGAAAATTAGATGCGTTCGATGACCAATCGTGCCGTGCGCGCCAGACCTCGCAGCGGGCAGGGCGGATGCCGTGATGCCGGAGTGACCGGGCGCGTGCCTTCAGCGCCGACGGGCGAATGCCGGGCGGCCGCGGGCTGCGCTGCGCTCGTCCTTGTGGCGGAAGCTGATGCGGGCCTTGGTCAGGTCGTAGGGCGACATCTCGAGCGTCACGCGGTCGCCGGCGAGGATGCGGATGCGGAACTTGCGCATCTTGCCCGATGCATAGGCGGCGACGTTGATGCCGTTTTCCAGCTTGACCATGAACCGGGCATCACGCAGCACTTCTTCAACGACGCCTTCGAACTCAACGATGTCTTCTTTTGCCATGGAATTGCTCCTGTTTTTTCGGGCGTCAAGGCACGCGGCGGCTGGCCGAAAGAGGCCGGCTGCGATGAGGCGAGCGCAGCGGCACCGTGAGGTGCCGAACGGATCGGCGGTGGCTGGCTCCTGGTGCGGCGAGGAGGACGTCGAGCGGCCTCGGCGCGAGGAAGATGCAGGGGAAGAACCCTGCCTGCGCCAGAGGCGCGTGACCGGTCGTGAATGCCAGCGCGTGCGGCTGTCGGACGATGCCCGAACATGTTGCGGGGCAACAAACCCCGGGGGTTGAAACACCGCCCTGGGGAGGTGTTCTTGTATAAGTTGCGGATTATACATCATTTTTGCGCCGCCATGACGCCGGGCTGACGAATTGTGCCGCAGCATCCGCCCCGGTCCCGGCGCACAAGGTTAGAATGACGCCTCTTCAACCGTCGTGAGTGGCTTCGCTGCGACCGGCAATCAAGACAGTGCTTTTCAGATGACAGACGACAACGCCGCCGAATCGACGGCAGACAAGGCCGCAACCGCAGACCAGGCCGAACCGGCCCAGGCGCCCAAGGCGCGCATCGAGCCGAAGGTGATCCTGCAGCGCTTGCAGGCGGTCTCACCGACATTTCGCGAATGCAAGCCTCTCGCGCTGAAAATCGACGCCGCGATTCACGAGCGATTCCCCGAGTTCGACCGCAAGAGCCTGCGCTCCGCCCTGCGCATGTATACCGGCGCCACCCGATACCTGAAGGCGGTGGAGCGGTCGGCAGAGCGCTTCGACCTGGACGGCAATCCAGCAGGCGAGGTCACCGACGAGCAGCGCACCCACGCGGCAACCACGCTGAAGGAGCGCTTCGCCGCGGCCGCGCGTCAGCAGCGTGAAAAGCGCGAGGCTGACGAGGCCGAACGCCGCCGCGCGGAAAAGCTCACGCAACTGATGAACAAGTTCGGCAAGTGAGGGCAGGGCGCAGCGGCGCCCTTACGCGCCGTCGCCACGCAACTTGTCCGTGCGCCACAGCCATGCGATCGCCATCGCGCACACGGCGATCGTGACGCCGCCGCCAGTCTGTCCGGTTCCCAGCATCAAGCCGGAAACGAGGCCGAGTGCCATGAGGATGTTGTTGAACTTGAGTTCCATTGTCCGCCTCCGTGAGCTGTATATGATTACAGTACAGTGTAAGTATATACAGTCTTTCGAGCGGTTGTGAAGCGTCATCGGATGCGGGCGCGCTTGCGCTATAATCCGCAGCCGTCGCCGGCATAGCTCAGTTGGTAGAGCAGCGCACTTGTAATGCGAAGGTCGGGGGTTCGACTCCTCTTGCCGGCACCAGATTATTCAATGCCTTGGGCCAATCCGTGTGGGTTGGCCTTTTTGCTGGGTGATTGCGGCGCTCGCCGTATCCACGAGGCTGGCGCCCCAGCCTGTGCGGTGGGAAGGACCTCGGCGGACGCCTCGCGGAGGCGAATGAGGCCGTTGAACGGGTAGCGGATCTGACCGTCGTTCGCCAACGATCCACCGATCGCAGGCTTCGCGCCGGTGCGGCAGGGCAAACACGGCGCATACAGGCGGCTCGGGCTCTCAAGCGACTTCCCGCGATACGCCGCGCCAGAGCAACCACATCGACAACAGGGCCGCTGCGCAGCTCAGGAACATCGCGTGGCGCAGCGACTCGATGCCGAATGCCGGGTGCAGGGCGTCGCTCAGCGCGCCAGTCAGCACCGGCCC
>JBFGZP010000251.1:0-5187 GCA_041586695.1 Thauera sp. | reverse complement strand
TCAGGCGGTGAACTGCAGGCGGGCGAGGTGGGCGTAGAGGCCGTCGCCGGCGATCAGGCTGGCGTGGGTGCCGGTCTCGACGATGCGGCCGTGGTCCATGACCACGATGCGGTCGGCGCGCTGCACGGTGGCGAGGCGGTGGGCGACGACCAGGGTGCTGCGGCCCTTCATCAGCCCGCCGAGCGCGGCCTGCACCATGCGTTCGCTTTCGGCGTCGAGCGCCGAGGTGGCCTCGTCGAGCAGCAGGATCGGGCGGTCGGCGAGGATGGCGCGGGCGATGGCGATGCGCTGGCGCTGGCCGCCGGACAGGCGTACGCCGCGCTCGCCAAGTTCGCTGTGGTAGCCGTCGGGCAGGGCGCGCACGAAGTCGTCCGCGAAGGCGGCGACGCAGGCCGCCTGCACCGCTTCGAGGCTGGCGTCGGGCATGGCGTAGCGCACGTTCTCCAGCACGCTGGTGGCGAAGATCACCGGCTCCTGCGGCACCAGCGCGATGCGGCGCCGGATCGCCGCCGGATCGGCTCGGGTAAGCGGGATGCCGTCGACGCGGATCACGCCGGCCTCGGGGTCGTAGAAGCGCAGGAGCAGTTGGAATACCGTGCTCTTGCCCGCCCCCGACGGCCCCACCAGGGCGATGCTCTCGCCGCGTCGCACCTCGAGGCTGAAGTGGTCCAGCGCGAGGCTGTCGGGCCGCGAGGGGTAGCGGAAATCGACTTCCTCCAGACTCAGCGTGCCCTCGGGCGGCTCCGGCAGTGGCAGGGGATCGGCCGGGGCACGCACTTCCGGCTGCGCCTGCAGGATCTCGCGCAGGCGCTCGGTGGCGCCGTTGGCGCGCTGCAGATCGCCCCACACCTCGGACAGGGCGCCGACGCTGCCCGCCACCAGGGCGGCGTAGAAGACGAAGGCGGAGAGCTCGCCTGCGCTGATCCCGCCCGCCAGCACGTCGTGCCCGCCCACCCACAGGATGAAGGCGATGGCGCCGAACACCAGCACCATCACCGTCACCACCAGCCCCGCACGGTATTTGACCCGCATGCGCGCGGTGTCGAAGCTGCGCTCGACCAGGGTGGCGAAGTCGCGCCGGTCGGTGTCCTCGTGGCCGTAGGCCTGGACGACGCGGATCTCGTGGATGGTCTCGTCGATGCGGCTGCCGAGGTCGGCGACGCGGTCCTGGCTCTCGCGCGCGAGCGCACGCACGCGACGGCCGAAGACGATGATCGGCACCACCACCAGCGGCACGCCGGCCAGCGTGAGCAGGGTGAGCTTGAGGCTGGTGGTAAACAGCATCACCAGGACGCCGATCAGCAGCAGCGCGTTGCGCAGGGCGATCGACAGGCTGGAGCCGATGACGTTCTCGATCTGGGTGGTGTCGGCGGTCAGCCGCGAGATGACCTCGCCGGTGCGCCCGGCCTCGAACCACGAGGGCGGCAGGCCGAGCAAATGGTCGAAGACGCGGCGGCGCAGGTCGGCGGTGACGCGCTCGCCCAGCCAGGAGACGTTGTAGAAACGCACCCAGGTGGCGGCGGCGAGCAGGGCGATGACGCCGAACATGGCCGCCAGGCTGCGATCGAGCCAGGCCGGATCGCCGGCGAGAAAGCCCTTGTCGATCACCGCGCGCAAGCCCTGGCCGACGCCCAGCATGGCCCCGGCGGCGACCAGCAGGCCGATGGCGGCATACAGCACGCGGCGGCGGTAGGGCCGCAGCAGCGCGGCGATCAGCGCCGGCGCGTGGCCGACCCCCGCGACCGCGGCAGGCGCAGCGGGCAGAGCGCGATCACCCAAGCAGGGCCTCGATCTCGCTCTTCATTTCCTCGGGCGTGGTCGCGGGGGCGAAGCGCTCGACGGGCTGGCCCTTGCGATCGACCAGGAACTTGGTGAAGTTCCACTTGATCGCCTCGGTGCCGAGGATGCCGTGCGCCTGGTCCTTGAGGTAGGCATAGAGCGGATGCGTGTTGGCGCCGTTCACGTCGATCTTGGCGAACATCGGGAAGCTGACGCCGTAGTTGGACTGGCAGAAGGCCGCGATCTCGGTCGCGTCGCCCGGCTCCTGCGAGCCGAACTGGTTGCACGGAAAGCCGAGGACGACGAGGCCGCGGGTGCGGTACTCGCGGTAGAGCTTTTCGAGGCCGGCGTACTGCGGCGTGAAGCCGCACGCGCTCGCGGTGTTGACGATCAGCAGCACGCGGTCGGCGTACTCCGCGAGCGTGGTGGTGCCGCCCTTGAGGCGCTCGACCTGGATGTCGTAGAGGGGAGAAGTCATTGCTCGGGCTCCTGCAGGAAGGAAGCCCGAGTGTGGCGCCGGAGGCGGGCGGCGGTCAATCGTGCGCTGCCGGCGCAGGCCCCCTGTCGCTGTCGCGCCCTTCGGCTCTCGCCTGGCCGGGGCTCTGTCCGAAGCGTCTTCGATAGCGCCGGCACAGGTCGCTGGTGTCCGGGATGCCGACCTCGTCGGCAAGCATCGCGAGGGCGTGGTCCGAGTTCAGCAGCCGCCAGCGAACCTGCTGCAAGCGCATCTCGTTCCAGTACGCCCTGGCCGTCTGGCCGAAGCGCGCGCGGAACAGGCGGTCGAGCTGGCGGCGGCTGACGCCGATCATCCCCGCGAGCGCCTCGGTGGTGACGTTCCGAGCCAGCAGGTTGCGCATGAGGCCGATCGCGCGGCCCACATGGCGGCCCGCATCGGCTTCCTCTTCCAGTGACTTGAGGCGGTGGAGCTGGCTTCGGGTCTGATCGACCAGCATGTCGGCGAGGCCCTTCAGCGCCCGCGCGCGGCCGCTGTGCCGCGCCAGCAGCTCCACGGCAAGATCGATCGCGGCGGAGCCGCCCGCGCAGGTGATGCGCTTGCGGTCGATGCAGTAGAGCTGCTCGGGCCGGATGTCGATGCGCGGAAAGGCGGCGCGGAATTCCGCCACGTGGCGCCAGTGGATCGCCACCCGGGAGGCATTGAGCAGGCCGGCCGCCGCCAGCAGGAAGGCGGCGTTGTCGATGCCGACGAGCGTCAATCCCTGCGCCGCCGCCTGGCGCAGCAGGCCGCCATATTCGGACGCCAGCGCCTGTGCCCCGGCTGCGGTCCGGCTGCCGAACACGACGAGGTAGTCGTAGTCGGCCAGCCGCAGCTCGTCGACCGTGTGCTGCACGACCACGGCCACGCCGCTGCTGGATGCGATCTCGCCGTGCGCCAGGCCCATGACCTGTCAGCTGCAGTAGCGCTGGCGGCTGCGATCGGCCTCGTCGGCGGAGAAGCGCAGCTTGTCGACGAAGCCGCCGAAGGGCAGCAGGGCGAACTCCGGCAGCGGCAGCAGGAGGAAGCGCACGTCCGGCCTTGCGACCACCGGGGGCGGGGCTGCGGTTTCGGCGCCGATGGAAGGATCGCGGGGCATGGGCGTCTCCGTCATTCGGGCGGATGGATGTCCAGATTTTACCGCGTAAGGTCCACAATTCACCATCGGATGTCGGCCGCGGGGCCTAGACTTGGCGACATCGAAATGCACTGGAAAGAAGGAAATGGCACTCGGTACCTGGCTCGTGTATCTGGTTGCGGTCGCCGGTCTGGCATTGACACCCGGTCCCAACAGCCTGCTCGCGCTGACGCATGGCGCGCTCTACGGGCATGGAAGGGCGCTGTGCACCATCTCCGGCGGCGCCATTGGATTCGCGGTGCTGATCGGGCTGTCGATGCTGGGCATCGGCACGCTGCTGCAAGCCTCGGCCGACGCGCTGACGGTGCTCAAATGGATCGGTGGCGCCTACCTCGTGTGGCTGGGTTTCCAGCTCTGGCGCGCCCCGCCGATGCGACTGACTGCCGTTGGCGGGGGCGGGCATGCGAGCGGCGTGGCCATGTTCCGCCAGGGCTTCCTGTCCGCGGTGTCAAACCCGAAGGCATTGCTGTTCTACGGCGCCTTCCTGCCGCAGTTCATCGACCCGCAGCGCAGCCTGTTGCAGCAGTTCGCGGTGATGGCCCTGACCTTCTGCGTGATCGAGTTCGTGCTCGAATACCTGCTTGCCCGTCTCGCCCAGCGCATACGGCCGCGCCTCGAGGGCGCCGGCAAGCGCTTCAACCGCTGCTGCGGGGGAGTGTTCGCGCTGATGGGGGCGGCACTGCCGATGACGCGCTAGCGCGCGTGTGAAGGGCACCGCCCCGCGCGCAGGGCGTCAGTAGGCGCCCTCGACGAGGTTGCTCGGCGTGCCACTGACGAAGTTCTCGATGTTGTCCATGAGCTGATCGGCCAGCGTCTGCATGGCCTCGTCCGAGGCCCAGGCGACGTGGGGCGTGAAGATCACGTTCGGCCGCGCGGCGACGCGCAGCAGCGGGCTGTCGGCGCGCGGCGGCTCTTCGGCAGCGACGTCGAAGCCCGCGCCGCTGATCAGGCCCTCGTCGAGCGCCTGCTCCAGATCCTCCTCGACCACGAGCCCGCCGCGCGCGGTGTTGACCAGCAGCGGCTTGCGCTTCATCGCGCGGAATTCCGTCATCGCGATCATGCCGCGGCTGCTCGGCGTGAGCGGGCAGTGCAGGGTGATGATGTCGCTGGTCTCGAGGACCTCGTCCCAGGCCGTATAGAGCGATCCGGGTGCGGGGCGGCCTTTGTGGGCGGCGAACAGCGGCACCATGCCGAAGGCCCTGGAGAGCTCGGCGACACGCTGGCCGAGCGTGCCGGCGCCGATGATGCCCAGGCGGGCGCCGTGCAGGTCGTGAATGGGGTGGTTGAAGAAACAGAACTGTGCGGCTTTCTCCCACTCGCCGGCGAGGACGTCGGCGCGAAATCCGACGATGTTCCGGCGCAGCGCCAGGATGAGCGCGAAGGTGTGCTCGGGCACGGAGTTGACCGAATAGCCGCGGATGTTGGTCACGGCGATGCCGCGTTGCTGGCAGTACGCCTTGTCGACGCAATCGGTGCCCGTCGCCGCCACCGCAATCAGTCGAAGGTCCGGCAACCGCTCCAGGATCGCGGCGGTGAGCGCTACCTTGTTGGTGATTGCGACCGTGGCGCCGGCGAGACGCTCGACCACCTCGTCGGGGCGCGTGCGTTCGTGCACCGTGAGTTCATGGTCGAAGTCCGGCCGGCGAAGGTGGATCTGCGGCGCGATGGTGGCGCGGTCGAGAAAGACGATCTTGTGCATTGGCTCGATTCCTTGGACTGGGGTCAGAGGCGGCGCTTGACCGCGCCGACGATGGCGGCAGGGGTGATGCCGAAGTGC
>JBFGZP010000250.1:0-5207 GCA_041586695.1 Thauera sp. | reverse complement strand
GTCATGCGGCCGCGAACGGCCAAGGGGCTCCGAAGGGAAATTCATGACGCGAACGATCGACATCAAACGCTTCGAGCAGTTGAAGGCGGAGTGCGAGCTGCCGTCACCGCGCGGGATTGCAATTGCAATCATCCGCCTGACACAGTCCGCAGACGTCTCGATGGGCGAGCTGGCGCGGGTGATCAAGGGCGACCCGGCCTTCGTCGGCCGGCTCATCAAGGCCGCCAACGGCATCGTGTCGGAGGCGCGTCGTGCCGTGGTTTCGGTGCAGGAGGCCCTGATGGTGCTGGGCTTGCCAGCGGTCAGGACGATGGCGCTCGGCTTCTCGCTGTTGTCGAACTATCGCAAGGGCGCCTGCGCGGGCTTCGACTACGGGCGCTTCTGGTCGTCCTCGATCGTGATGGCGCTGTCCATGCAGTCGCTGGCGCCGCGCACGCGCGTGCTGGCCGCGGACGACGCCTTCAGCCTCGGCTTGCTCGCGCGCATCGGCGAGCTTGCGCTCGCGACGGTGTATCCGAACGAATACTCCCGCATTCTCGCCGAAGTGCAGCGGTCGCCCGAGCAGCGGCAGGTCGAGCTCGAGGAGGAGGCCTTCGCGATGACGCATCGCGAACTCGGTGCGGCCATGCTCACCGATTGGGGCGTGCCCGATATCCTGACCACGCCGGTACGCCAGTATGAACAGGCGGAAATGACCGGGCTGGCCGAAGGCAGCCGCGAGGCAGGCCTCGTTCAGTGCCTCGTCCTGTCGCGGGCGATTGCCCAGTTGTGCCTCGCTCCCGAAGACGAGCATGTCGCCCTGATGGGCCCCATGTTCCGGCTCTCGGCCCGGCTTGGCCTGCCGCGCGAGGACTTCGTCGCGGTATGCGAACGCGTCGGACGGGAATGGGTCGAGTGGGGCCGGCTGCTCCAGTTCGAGACCAATGGTGCGCCGCGTTTCGATCGTCTTGCCGAGGGTGGGGAGACGGCCCCGAAACCACACCGGGGCGACGAGGCGGAAGCCGTCGACGAGGCTGCGGCCGCCGCCGGGGGTGATGCAGGCGGTCCGATGCGCGTGCTGGTGGTCGAGCGTGCCGTCGACGAGCGCGCGCGGCTGCGCACCGTGCTGGAGGAAATGGGGTTCCAGGTGTACGAGGCGCGCGACAGCGCTACCGCGGTGGAGTCCGCGATCGACATTCAGCCCAGGATGATGCTCATCGACTGGACGCCGGGTGCGGGCGGTTCGACGGTCTTGCGCGCGCTGCGCGAGACGCGCATCGGCCGCGGCATCTATGTCATTGCCCTGCTGCCGCAGGAAGACGACGCCCTCATCGCGCAGGCTTCGGAGGCGGGCGCCGACGATTTTCTCGCCCGCCCGCTGCGGCGCAGGATGTTCGAGTTCCGCCTGCGCGCTGGACGGCGCACGATAGGACTGCAGGAAGATCTCGAGCGCGAGCGCGAGGAGTTGCGCCGCTTCGCAGCCGAGCTTTCGATTTCGAACCGCCGCCTGCAGGAGGCGGTGATGACCGATGCGCTGACCGGTTTTCCCAACCGCCGTTACGCCATCGAACGCATGCAGACAGAGTGGGCTTCGGCAACGCGGCACCATCGCCCGCTATCGGCGATGATCGTCGACATCGACGGCTTCAAGCTCATCAACGACACCTACGGTCACGATGTCGGCGACATGGCCCTGCGCCAGTCCGCCGATGCCCTGCGCGCGGCCCTGCGCGCCCAGGACGTGATCTGTCGTACCGGCGGCGACGAGTTCCTCGTGATCTGCCCCGACACCGACCTGACGGCGGCCCTGCGCTGTGCCGAGCGTCTGCGCCTGGCGGCCGAGACGCTGGTGATCGAGACCGGAGGGCCGAAGCTCGGACTCACGATCAGCGTTGGCGTGGCGACGCGCGATGCGTCGATGCTCAATATCGATGCCCTGATCAAGTGTGCCGATCAGGGTTCCTACATCGCCAAGCAACTCGGACGCAATCGCGTGGCGACACAGCAGGCAGGGGTCCTGCGCGGGTGATGCGGCTGCTGCGCGCCGGCGAGGCGGCCCTGATCGATCTCGACCTGCGCGTGCGGGTGCTGATTGTCGACGACTCCGCCGACGACGCCCATCTTGCCCGCGCAGAACTGGCCCGCCGCGGCCTGGCGATCGACTACCGGCGCGTCGACAACGCGATCGACATGGCGGCGGCGCTGGCCGCCCAGGACTTCGATCTGGTGCTTGCCGATCACCTGATGCCCGGTTTCGATGCGCACGGTGCGCTCGAGGTGCTCAGACGCAGCGGGCGCGAGCTGCCGTTCATCATCCATTCCGGCCAGATCCCGCTCCGGCTTGCCGTGTCGGCGATGTACGAGGGTGCGCACGACTTCGTCGTCAAGGGCGATTACGCACGGCTGGTGCCGGTCATCGCGCGCGAAATGGCCGCGCTCGAGGAGCGTCGCGCACTGAGCGAGGCCGGCCGGCGGATTCGCGAGTTGAGCAGCTTCGATCGCCTGTGCGCCTTGCCCAACCGCGATCTCTTCTGTGCCCGCGTCACCGACTGGCTGGACGAATGCCGACGTGGTGCTCGCACGCCGCGGGCCGCGGTGCTGCTGCTCGATGTCGACCGCTTCATGCGCATCAACACCAGTCTCGGGTATGAGGTGGGCAGCGACATCCTGCGCCAGATCGCCGTCCGGCTCGGCGCGGCACTGGCGCCGAACGCCCTCCTTGCCCGCCAGGGCGGCGACCGTTTCTGCGTCTTTCTGCCGGTGTTGGCCGACGAGGGCGAGGCCGAGCGGGCGGCGCGGTGTCTGCTGGGTGCCTTCGAGCGTCCATTTCCGAGCAGTGGCGGTGAGCTGCTGCTGACCGCGAGTGTCGGCATCGCCATGGTCGAGGCCGCTGACGAGGCCGTGGCCGAGCTGCTGACGAACGCCGAGGCCGCCGCCATGGGGGCCAAGCGCGACGGCGGCAATGCTGCGCGCGCATACGACCGCAGCATGAGCACGGCGTCGTCCGAGCGCCTGCGGCTCGAAATCGACCTGCGTCGTTCGGTTCGGGCGGGCGAGCTGCGGCTGCACTATCAGCCCATCGTCGATGGGGCGAACTGCCACGCGCGCGGTGCCGAGGCGCTGGTGCGCTGGCAGCATCCGGTGCACGGCCTGCTCGGGCCCGATCGCTTCATTCCGCTCGCCGACGAGAGCGGCCTCATCGTCGATATCGGCGCCTGGGTACTGGCCGAGGCGTGCCGCCAGGGCAGGCGCTGGCATGAGGCCGGACAGGCGGGGTTTCAGATCTCGGTCAATGTCTCGGCCATCCAGTTCGCACAGCCGGGCCTGCTCGCCCAGGTCGACCGGGCTCTTTGCGCGAGCGGCTTTCCCCCCAGCTGCCTGACGCTCGAGATCACCGAGAGCACGCTCATGACGGACGCCGACAGCGCCGGTCACACGCTGCGCGCACTCAAGGAGCTGGGCGTGCAGATCGCGATCGACGATTTCGGCACCGGCTACTCTTCGCTCGCCTACCTGCGCCGCCTGCCGATCGACATCATCAAGATCGATCGCTCCTTCGTGCGCGACCTCGGCACCGACGACGACAATTCGGTCATCGTGCACGCCACGCTGGCGATGGCTGCGAGCCTGCGCCTTGCGGTGGTGGCCGAGGGTGTGGAGACCGCCGCGCAGGAGATGCTGTTGCAGGCGCAGGGCTGTGGCGGGCTGCAGGGCTATCGCTACGGCCGGCCGGTGGACGCCGATCGGTTCCGCTTCGGCTCGCTAACGCCCGATCGCTGAGCCGGGTTATGCGGTGCGTGTTGTTGCCAGGCCACAGTTCTCCGCCGCGCTACCCGGGGTGGCGTGAATTTGTAACTTGCTGCAAGTTAGAAATTACTTTAAGTTCAATCCCGTTGGTCCCTGAAAGGGATTGGAAATAATGAACCGCCCAGATTTTCAGGCCGAAATCCGCGAGCTCAATCTCGCCTACCTGATGCTGGCGCAGCAGATGCTGCGCAGCGACAGGGCCACCGCGATGTTCCGGCTCGGCATCGGCGAGGCGTTCGCGGACCTGATCGAGAACCTGTCCGCCGCCAAGCTGGTGCGCATGGCCGGCAGCCAGATGCTGATGCCGTGTTTCCGCTTCGACGACGCGCAACTCGGTCGCCTGATGGCGGGTGAGGGACGGGATGCGGTCAGTGCGAGTCTGCACGCGGCGATCATCGCGGCCGGCAGGGCGGCGGACGAGGCGGCCTGAGGAGCAAACAATGAAGAACAAGAGTGTCATCGACGAAGCCCAGGACATCGGTCGTGCGATCGAGATGGTCCAGCTCGGCGCGCGCATGCAGATGCTCGAGGTCGAGACCAGCCTGAGCCGCGAGAAGCTGCTCAGGGTCTACAAGGAGGTGCGCGGCGCCTCGCCGCCGAAGGGGATGCTGCCGTTCTCGACCGACTGGTTCATGACCTGGCAGCCCAACGTGCACTCGTCGCTGTTCATGGGCTTTCACCGCTTCTTCAGCGCGCGTGCCCAGGTCCGCGGCCTCGATGCGATCATCAAGGCCTACCACCTGTACCTCGATCATATCGAGGGCAATGCCATGGAGCCCATCCTGAGCGTGACCCGGGCATGGACCCTGGTGCGCTTCTTCGATGCCGACCTGCTCCAGCTCTCGCCCTGCACCTCGTGTGGCGGCAGTTTCGTCGCCCATGCCCACGACCCGATGCATGCCTATGTATGCGGGCTGTGCAACATGCCTTCGCGCGCAGGCAAGTCGCGTCGCACCACGCGACGCAAGGTCCGTCCCGCCGCCATCGCCTGATGCAGGCTGCGGCCCGTGGCCGCGACAGGCCGCCCGATGTCCGGGCGGCCTTTTTTGCGGCCATCGCTTGCGCGCAGCGTTCAAGTTTCGGCCGGCCGCGACGTTAAAGCTTCCATTCGCGTCTGCCCGGCAGGCGGCGTTGTGCCTCAGAATCCCCTGGAGTGACCGGTGTTCCTCATCATTGGCTATGTCATCATCCTTGCCGCCTCGCTCGGCACCTACGCGGTGCACGGCAGCCTGCTGGCCCTGTGGGTGCCGATGGAGTACCTGGCGATCTTCGGCCTGATGATCGGCGGTTTCGTCGCCGGCAACGGGCCCAAGGCGGTGAAGGCGACCCTCGGCTCGCTGTCGATGGCGGTGAAGGGCTCGCGCTACAACAAGGCGCTCTACATGGATCTGCTGGCGCTGCTCTACGAGCTCCTCGCCAAG
>JBFGZP010000249.1:0-5216 GCA_041586695.1 Thauera sp. | reverse complement strand
TTCTCGATATGGCCCTGCCCGCCGGCATCGAGCCTGGAGAACAGGTTCTCCGCCATCTGCGCCGGATCGGGACGGCGCATGGCCTGCATCATCATCGCACTGCTACCGCTGATACCGCCTATGCTGCTCATGATCCATTCCTTTCCTGTTGATTGACCCGGTGTGCCAAGTCTGGCCGCCGGTAAATGCTATTGGGTTTAGCGGCCGGCAAGGCGCGCCACTGAGCGCGCCCCGTGTAAATCGAGGTAAAACCCGGTCAAGAACCTTGCCGGCGCGGTGCCGGGGATCAGGGCGCGCAAGCCCTCCCGGGGCCGTTGCCGACCCTATCGACGCCGACGCGCGAACAAGCGGATTGGTCGGCAACCCGAGTTCCAGTCGATGTCCCTGCGCAATACCGGCTTGCGTCGCCGGGTCGAATCCAGGCGCGGCCGGCACCGGGGAGGAATCGGATTCACTTCGTCTCCAGGCGCGCCAGGGGGTCGCTCCAGCCCGGCGCGTTGCGCGTCAGCCACTCCCGCGCGACCGGATCGGATCTGAGCGTCGCGTCCAGAAAGGCCCGCGACACGTGCTCCACGATCGCGACTCGACGCTGGGCCCCCTTCGCATCGACCCGCTGGCCGGCGTCGTCCCCGGGTGGCCCGCCACGACCGCCACCGGGCCCGCCCATGCCCTCGGGCGACGGCCTGCCACCTTGGGCCTCGGACCCGCCGCCGCGGCGGCCCCTGCCCCCTTGCGCGTCACCGCGCGGCGGACGCGCCGCCATGCTCCCCGACAGCAGCTGATGCGAGCCGTCCGCGAGCACGAGCAGATACTTGTCGCCCGGCTGCATCAGCTTGAATGGCGCCTGGCGCGTGTCGGGCGAATCCACCAGGCCGTAGGGGTCTTCATCCCCGGTCGCGGTGATCGTCAGATTGGGCAGATCGATCGTGGCGAAGCGCTCGACCAATCCATCGCCCGACGTTGGCGCCAGCGGGCTCAAGGCGATCGCCGCACGCAAGCCGGGAAACTCGGGCAGTTCCGGCAAGCCGGGATGGGTCTCCCCGGCCAGTGCCAGCGCGGTCTGGGCGCCCAGGTCGAAGCCGGCAACGGCGATGCGAGCGGTATCGATGCGCGCATGGCGGCCGCTTCCCGCCGCTGCCCGACGTGCGATCTCCTGCCGCACCAGGGCCAGGCAATCGATCCGCCTTGCCAGCGCCTCGGCTGAGAACGCCTCGCGAGCCACCTTCATCGCATCGCCGCTGCGCGCCTCCCGGCTCGCCCATACGGCAGCCGCCTTCACCGTCTGTACCGAGACGACGGCATAGCCGCCCTGCGCCCACGCCGTTCGCCAGGTCAGACCGGCTTCGACAGGCTCGCCGAGGCCGGGCAGGTAGATCACCAGCGGGCACGGCGTCCCGCCTTGCGGCAGCAGGAAGTCGAGAACGACCTCGTCGTTACCGCAGGGCCAGGTTTCGCGAAAGGCATCGGTTGCCGCCAATTCGCCGGCGTTGTAGCCGCGGCGAACGAAGCGCGGCAAGTCATCGTCGGAATCGCGTTCGCCTCGCCGCATCGGCTGTCGCGGCCCGCAGGCGGCCAGCAGGATCGTGCCGGCCGCAAGCGCGACCATGAAGCGCCTGCGCCCTGGTGCGATGGGATTGCTTCCGGCCAATTTGTGCTTTCCCACGCGATTCATGAACATTCGAAGCCCGGTTGGGGCACCGTAGGCGTGCCGAGTTCGTCGATCTGCTTGCGCTGCCCAGGCGTCAGCAGCTCGCGCACCCTGGCATCGCGCATGGCACGCATCAGCGTCAGCTTCGTTATCGCCTGTCCGTGCCGATCGGCGAGTACGCGCGCCTTGGCGATATCGAAACGATCCGAAGCGGCAAGCGCGCGCAACTCCTCGAGCGTCTTGTCCGCCAGCTTCATCGTTTCGCGCTCGGTCGGCGCATCTGCGTGAACAAGCGCGAACGCCTTGTCCCGCTGCTCTTCGTCGAGCTCCAGGCCCGCTGCAGGATGGGGCACTCCCGTCGGCGGCATGCCGGCTGGAAGGGGTGGCGCAGGATCGAACATCGGCGGTGGCGGCATGCAGTTCGCGCGGCTTTCCGTCTCCGGGCCGTGAGCGCTTGCCGCGATCGACAGGGTGATCGCCGTCAGACCGGATATCCAGTGTTTCATCGAACCTTCATGGTGCAACTTCATGTCCTTCGTCCTTTCGTTTTCACGATCTGCCGCCTGGGTGCCGGCGCCACGTCCGAATTCTCCGCAGACCGAGGTAAAGCGCGGTTAACCGGGCAGTAAAAGCGCGTAAAGGCCGGGATCGCCTCGACCCATGTAGCCTATGATTTCGATGTTCTTTTTTTCGGAATGGAAGATGAAGCACCGGATACTGCTGGTCGATGACGATGTCGAACTCGTCGACTTGCTGCGCGACTACCTGGAACGCGAGGGGTTTTCGGTAACGACCGCGCATGACGGCATCGCCGGCTCGACGCTCGCGCTCTCGGGCACGCACGAGCTCGTCGTGCTCGACGTGATGATGCCCGGCATCGACGGCATCGAAGCCCTGGTCAGAATCCGCGCCGGCAGCGACGTGCCGGTGATCATGCTGACCGCGCGCGGGGACGATCTCGACCGCATCGCAGGGCTCGAACTCGGGGCCGACGACTACGTTCCCAAACCGTGTTCGCCGCGCGAACTGGTCGCACGAATGCGAGCCATCCTCAAACGGGCAAGCGCACCGGCGGCGGCGTCGGCGAGCGTGATCGTGTGCGGTTTTCTCACCGTCTGGCCGGGCCAGCGCCGTGCCGAGCGTGCCGGGGAGCCCGTCGCGCTCACCAGCACCGAGTTCAGTCTCGTCGAAGTGCTCGCCCGCAACGCCGGGCGCCCGGTGAGCAAGGCCGAACTGTCGCAGGAGGCGCTCGGTCGCGCGCTGTCGCGCTTCGACCGCAGCATCGACGTGCACATGTCCAGCATCCGTCACAAGCTCGGCAGTCTTTCGGACGGGCGCTCGTGCATCCAGACCGTCATCCGCAAGGGCTATCAACTGGTCGTCGAGTAATGGGACGACTGTTCTGGAAGTTTTTCATCATCTTCTGGCTGGCCCAGTTCGTGACGTCGGCCGGCGTCGGCCTGGCGACCTGGATGCTTCGGCCGGTCCACGTTCCGGTGCCCGGCTTCTTCCCACCGGGTCCGCCACCGCCGGAGCCCTCGGGCACGGATCGTCCCGCGCCACCGCGTCGCGGACCGCCGCCACATCCGGGGCCACCCGGCCCCCCCGACATGCCGATACCCGTGTTGCCGATCATCGCGGGAAGCCTGGTCAGCGTGGTCTTCGCCTGGTTGCTGGCCTGGTACTTCGCGCGTCCGATTCGCCTCTTGCGCGGCGCGTTTGCATCCGCGGCCGGCGGCCGGCTCGAGACCCGCGTCGGCCCGGAGATGGGCGGGCGGAACGACGAACTCGCCGACCTGGGCAGGAGCTTCGATCACATGGCAGGTCGGCTGGAGGATCTGCTGCTCGCCCAGCGACACCTGCTGCACGACGTATCGCACGAACTCCGTTCGCCGATGGCGCGACTGCAGGCCACGGCCGATCTGATCGGGCAACAGCCCGAACGCGGCGCCGAGTTCGCCGAACGCATCGTGCGCGACACCGCCAGGATGGACCGCCTGATCGGCGAACTGCTGACCCTCGCCCGGCTCGATTCCGGGATGACCGATGCAACACAGGGGGTCGTGGACCTGGACGAACTCATCACCGAGATCGTCGAGGACGCAAGGCTGGAGGCGGAGAACAAGGCTTGCACGATCGAGGTCGACGTGACCGGCGAACCGCTGGTGAACGGCAACCGCGAGCTGCTCGGCAGCGCCATCGAGAATGTCCTGCGCAATGCCGTGCGCCATTCGCCGCAAGGCGGGCGGATCTCAATCGCCGCGTCGTCGGCCAGCGGACGCTCGAAGCTCACCATTGCCGATTGCGGCCCGGGTGTCTCCGAATCGCATATCGAGGCGATCTTCGAACCGTTCTTCCGCAGCGGCCACGCAGGTTCGTCCTCGGGCTACGGTCTCGGCCTGGCGATCACGCGCCGGATCGCGAACAAGCACGGCGGCCGGGTATTCGCGTCGAATCGAAAGGAAGGCGGACTACTGGTGACGCTGGAGTTGCCAGTCCACGCAGATCCATCCAGGCTGCCTCAGTAGGAAACCGAAGGGCCGCTGCCGCCGTGCGGCGCGCTGTCACGAGCGCCTCGTCCTCGCGATACGCGGACGATTTCCGGGTGTCATCGCGGTCCGGCGAAGAGTTCGGCGAACACGCGCTCCTGAACGGTCGTCAGGACGAACAGCCGTCCGCCCGAGACCAGTTGCACGGCCAGGGCGGAAGGTCCGTGCAGGCTCTTCCATTGCCGGGGCGGCAAGCCCTGCGCACGCTTGATACGAAAACCAAAGGAGTACCGATGAACACACTGAATTTTCGCCGGCTCCGGCCCGCCGTGGCAGCGCTTGCACTGGCGCTCGGGGGGTGCAGCGGCAGTCCGAATCTGGCCACGCAGACCGCTGTCACCAGGGGGATGGACGTCTCCCTGTTCAAGGACGGGGCGTTTGTCCGGAAACCTGAAATCGTCGACTGTGAAACCTCGGCGGGCACCAGGACCACCTGCTACCTGTTGAAGACTTCCGGCGGCCCCGCCGGTCGCCATCCGGGGCCTTTCTGCCCCCGGACCATTTCGGATGGCGCGGATTCGGGCGGCGCCTGGTTCGGCAAGGATGGCACGGGTGATCTGGTCGACCTCACCGGTGAGTTCATCGTGGGCCTGGCCAGCTATTACAGGGATCCGAACTGGAAGCTCTACGACCCGCAGACGGGAAAAGTGCGTTACACGGCCACCAAGGAGGCCTGCCTGGGCGCAGCGAGGCCGGATGTCGAGGAGCAATACAAGCAGAATTGCATCGAGTGCGAAATGTCGTATCTGGACAAGGACTTTTCGCGTACTTACCTGATTCCGACCACCCCGATTCCCGCAAGGAGCAGTGAGCGGGTTCGCACCGCCGGTATTGCGCTCGACGGCGCCGAACTCTCGGGTCCCGCCCCGGTCGATGCAATTCTCGGCAGCTACACGATTGCCGCATTCGATGACTGCGGCGGGCACATCAACGAGCACCAGGGCTATCACTACCACGCAACGACGGGCTGTACCGACACGAGCGTCGACAAGGATGGATATGCGCCCTTGGTCGGATAC
>JBFGZP010000248.1:0-5246 GCA_041586695.1 Thauera sp. | reverse complement strand
CGGAAGACAGCTTGCTGCATGGTTGGGGCTCGTTCCTCGACAGTGTTCAAGCGGCGGCAAGAACAACCTGCTCGGGATGAGCAAGCGCGGAGACTCGTATCTGCGTACGTTGTTGATTCACGGCGCCCGATCGGTGATCTACCGGGCCAGGCAGCGACCCGATGCGACAAGCTGGCTCGTCAAGCTCGTGACACGTCGCAACGCGAACATTGCGGCGGTCGCCCTGGCCAACAAGACCGTGAGGACGGTCTGGGCGCTACTGGCTCACAAGAGGACATTCCGGTCGGATTACGCCGGCGTTGCCGAAGCGGCGTAATCACTTTCTGCAACGACAACACGTTACCACGGGAGAATCCACACCACCGATTGCACAGGCGATCACACAGTGATGGCAAGACAGGTCAGACCGTGGTTGGCAAAGCCCGTGGCGGACGAGGCACCCAGAGTGCGTGTAAGCGATCGAGGCGCCGACCAGCAAAACCCATCAGGGACAGTGAGCAGGTCTCGCAGCGAAAGTCCGAATGTACGGGAGCAATCTTTACCTTCGAGCCGTCATCCAATGAGCGCTTGGCAAGCAGGGGGCGTCCATGTACGTCCGCCCTCCACCGGCTTCCCTCGCTGACCGGGATCGCCCAGAGTGGCACCCACCAAATTTCTGGTGGGGACCACTTTGGCCACCAATTGCATCGCGCGGATGACCCGCAAGGGGCGTCCGAACTACCCGATCGACTTCAAACGCACCCTTGCCGCCTTCGCGTGCGAGCCGGGGATTTCGGTGGCGAAGCTCGCGCTCGAGCATGGGATCAACGCGAACATGCTCTTCAAGTGGCGCCGCCACTATCGTGCGGGGTTGTTCGGCGAGCCACAGCCGGCACATGGCGCGGAACCGGCGCCGCGCGCAAGTGAGACCCCAACGCTGTTGCCGGTGCTGACCTCGCCGCCGACGCCTGCCCAGCGCCGGGGGCCAAAGGGCGTCCAGCCAGCGGCTGCGGTCGAGATCGTCATGGGCGGCGCCACCGTGCGGGTGATCGGCGAGGTCAGTCGCGACACGCTGCGCGTGGTCCTCGACTGTCTGGCCGAGCGCGCATGATCGGCCTCCCGGCTGGGACACGCATCTGGTTGGTGGCTGGGGTGACCGACATGCGGCGCGGCATGGATGGCTTGGCTGCGCTCGTCCAAGGGGCGCTCGCCGAGAATCCGTTCTCGGGCCACGTCTTCATCTTTCGCGGGCGGCGAGGCGATCTCGTGAAGCTGCTGTGGTGGAGCGGCGACGGGCTGTGCCTGTTCGCCAAACGCCTGGAGCGAGGCCGCTTCATCTGGCCGCAGGCGACCGAGGGGGCGGTGCATCTGACGTCGGCGCAGCTGTCGATGCTGCTCGAAGGCATCGACTGGCGCCGGCCCGAGCGAACCTGGCAGCCCGACCGCGCGGCCTGAAGCTGCGGGACATCGCGCGCACGGAGGGGGGCTGTTCACACCCGGCGGCATCGCGTAGACTCTCGTCATGCACGCGAAGACGCCCCTTCCCGACGACCAGGCTGTGCTCAAGGCCTTGGTGACGGCCCAGCAGGCCGAGATCGCGCGCCTGAACCTGATCATCGCCAAGCTGCGCCGAATGCAGTTCGGTCGCCGCTCAGAGCAATTGGACGGCACGCTCGCCCAACTCGAACTCGCCCTCGAGGGCATCGAAACCGCCCGGCGCGAAGCGGCCGCAAGCATCTTGCCGGAGATCGCCGGTGGCAGCGCCTCGTCGCCGAAACGTCCCGCCCGCAAACCGTTGCCCGATCACCTGCCGCGCGAGACGATCGAGCATGCGCCCGCCGAAGGCAGCTGCCCCGACTGCGGCAGCACGTTTGTGAAGCTCGGCGAGGACGTTGCCGAGATGCTCGAGTACGTCCCGGCGCACTTCAAGGTCATCCGGCATGTGCGCCCGAAGCTCGCCTGCTCACACTGCGAGCGCATCGTGCAGGCGGCGGCACCTGCGCGGCCGATCGAGCGCGGCTTGCCCGGGCCGGCGCTGCTGGCGCACGTGCTGGTGGGCAAGTTCTGCGACCATCTGCCGTTGTACCGGCAAAGCGCCATCTACGCCCGCGCCGGCATCGAGCTCGAGCGTTCGACGCTCGCTGACTGGGTTGGGCAATCGGCGCAGCTGCTCGACCCGCTCGTCGAGGCGCTGCGCCGCTATGTGCTCGCAGCCGACAAGGTCCATGCCGACGACACCCCGCTGCCGGTGCTCGCGCCCGGCGAAGGGCGGACCAAGACGGCACGGTTATGGACCTACGTGCGCGACGACCGCCCTGCCGGCAGCGATGACCCGCCCGCCGTGTGGTTCGCGTACTCGCCCAATCGCAAGGGCGAGCATCCGCAGCGTCACCTGCGCACCTTCACCGGCATCCTCCAGGCGGATGCCTATGCTGGCTTCAACGCCATCTATGCGACTGGGCAGGTCCAGGAAGCCGCCTGCTGGGCACATGTAAGACGCAGGTTCTTCGATGTTCACCGCGCGCAGACTTCACCGATCGCCGCCGAGGCGCTCGCGCGGATTGGTCAGTTATACGCGATCGAAACGCGCCTGCGTGGCGAGCCGCCGCCGATTCGCCGTGCGGTGCGGCAGGCCCAGGCACGCCCGCTGCTGGAGGCCTTCCAGGCCTGGCTCGAAACCCAGAGTCGGCGCGTGTCGCGCAAGTCCGGGATCAGTGAGGCGATCCAGTACGCCCTGAACCACTGGCGGGCGCTCGTCCGCTATGCGGACGACGGTCGCATCGAGATCGACAACAATGCCGCCGAACGTGCCCTTCGCGCAGTGGCATTAGGACGAAAGAATTTCCTCTTCGGCGGCTCGGATGCCGGAGGCGAGCGCGCGGCAGCCCTCTACAGCCTGATCGGTTCGGCCAAGCTCAACGGTCTCGACCCCGAGGAGTATCTGCGCAACGTCCTCGGGCGCATCAGTGAGCATCCGATCAACCGGATCGAAGCGTTGTTGCCCTGGACTCTGGACCCGGGCCAATCCGAATCCCCACGCAAAGCGGCCTGACCATGGGCGCTGTCGTACGACTGCCGAAGGCACGCCCTGCGCCCCATCTGCTCCAGTTGCGGATTGAACTGGCCTGGATCAAGCCGGCCATCTGGCGCCGGGTCGTCGTGCCGGAAACCATCACGCTGCCCAAACTCCACCAGGTCATCCAGGCCGTGATGGGCTGGCTCGACTGCCACCTGCACGAATTCGAGATTGCTGGCGAGCGCTATGGCATCCCCGATCCCGATTACGACTTCGCGCCCGTTCGAAACGAACAGCGGATGCGGCTCGCGACCGCGCTGGGCGGCGTGAGGTCGTTTCGCTACGTCTATGACTTCGGCGACGACTGGGAACATCGCATCAAGGTCGAACGACGCCTGCCGCCCGACCCGCTCTTCGATACCGCGCTCTGTGTTGCCGGGGCCAACGCTGCTCCGCCCGAGGACGTGGGCGGCGAACCCGGCTACGCTGACTTCGTTGCGGCGATGGCCGATCCCGACCACCCGGAACACCACGACATGCTCGCATGGCACGGCAAGCCATTCGATCCGACTGCCCTCGACATCTCGGCAATCGACTTACGTCTTCACGGGATCAAGGTCTGAACTGCAACACGGCGCAGGCCGGACGCTTACGCTGTTACTCATTTGACGCGCCAAGGTGACCTGCCCCGTGTCGGTTGGCGCCGGCCGAAAACTGTCCGCATCCACAGGGGGTCAATTTACGATGTCGCCTGACAGCCGCCGCCACTCCACCTTGGGATATCTGTCGCCGACCGCCTTCCTGCAGAACTGGATCGAACGACAGCACCAGCAAGCAGATCACGGCCGAGCAGATGGAGCTGTCCCGGTTACGCGCCAAAGTCGCGCGACTCGAGATAGATCGTGTCCCGAGGCGTGGTGTAAGAAGCGGTTCGGTGGGTCATCGACTCCGGCAAGCTGGGTCGAGTCAGTCGGCCACCGCTGACAGACTGGCAGTGGGATTGTCGCCGAGCTCGGCAAGGGTTTCCAGCGACATGTATCGCCGGCACAGCGCCCATTCGTCGTTTTGCTCGAGCAGTAGCGCGCCGACCAGGCGCAGGATGGCGCTCTCGTTGGGGAAGATGCCGACAACGTCGGTGCGCCGCTTGATCTCGCCGTTGAGCCGCTCGATCGGATTGGTCGAGTAGATCTTGCTGTGGTGCTCTCGGGGAAAGCTCATGTGGGCGAGCACGTCTTGCTCGGCTTCATCCATGAGCTTGCCGATCCTTGGGAAGCGCTCGCGCAGCTGGTCGGCGACGATGCGCCACTGCTCGCGCGCGGCCTTCTCGCTGGTCTGGGCGAAGATCGTGCGCACCAGAGCCGAGACCACGCCGCGCTGCCCCTTGGGCGCATGCACCAGCAGGTTTCGCATGAAATGCACCCGGCAGCGCTGCCAGGTGGCCGAGATCACCTTTCGGGCGGCCGCCTTGGGCCCTTCATGGGCGTCCGAGATGACGAGCTTCACGCCGCGCAGACCACGCCGAGTGAGGGTGCGTAGGAACTCGGTCCAGAACGGCTCGGCCTCCGAGGCCCCGACCTTCAGACCGAGCACCTCGCGTCGTCCCTGGGTGTTGGCGCCGATGGCGATTATCACCGCCACCGAAATGATGCGCCCGCCCTCGCGCACCTTCACGTAGGTGGCATCGATCCACAGGTAGGGCCAGTCGCCTTCGATCGGCCGGTTCAGGAAGCCGCTCACGCGCTCGTCGATCTCGGCACACAGGCGCGAGACCTGGCTCTTGGAGATGCCGCTCATGCCCATCGCCTTGACCAGATCGTCGACCGAGCGCGTCGAAATATCCTTTACATACGCCTCCTGGATCACAGCGGCGAGCGCCTTCTCGGAAGTGCGACGCGGTTCCAGGAAGGGCGGGAAATAGCTGCCCGAGCGCAGCTTCGGGATGCGTAGTGCGACGGTACCGGCACGCGTGTGCCAGTCGCGATCACGAAAGCCATTGCGCGAATTGGTGCGCGTATCGGAGCGCTCGCCGTGGGCGGCTCCGCAGCGGCCTTCGACGTCGAGTTCCATCATCCGTTGGGCGACAAAGCCGAGCATCTCGCGCACGAAATCGTCCGCACCGGCCTTCTCAATCAACTCGGATAGCTGCATGCTGTCATTGGTCATTGAGTTCTTCTCCATGGTCAGGTTGAGGCGTGGAAACTCCACCTTACCGAAGGACTTCGATGACCCTCCAATCGCGCCGCCGTGGGGG